>JAGBHX010000005.1 GCA_017935265.1 Clostridia bacterium
ACAGAAAAAGAGATTTCTACACAACCATCTCTCCGTCAATGGATATTCTTATCTCCTCCAACCTTGAAAGGCTCCTTTTCCTTCTCAGCGATATGAACGATGAGGCTGTTTCAAAATGGATGAGCGAGCTTTCAGCCGAAGGTAAATACTCGGTTGACGAAGAAGTGTTTGGCAAAATCAAAGCCTTGTTTGAAGCAGGCTCTTGTGACGATAAGGGAACAAAGGCTACAATCGCAGATGTTTTTGATGAATATAAATATCTTTGTGACACTCACACAGCCGTTGCAGTTGCAGTTTATAACGATTATGTAAACGTAACCGCAGACGAAACTCCCACCGTTATTGCTTCAACAGCCAATCCCTACAAATTCAGCGCATCAGTTCTTGATGCTGTCCGTCCGGGTATGACAGAGGGTATGGACGAATTTGATATGGTGCTGGGCCTTCATGTTGAAACAGGTGCAGAGTGTCCTCCTCAGCTTGCAAATCTCAAGGGCAAAACACCCAGATTCACAAATGTGTGCAAAAAAGAAGATATGGAAGCTGTTGTTTTTGAAATGCTTTCTGAATAATAAAAGGCAGGAAACGCATCTGTTGTGTTTCCTGCAATTTTTAAGGTTATTTATTGTTTGTCATGCTTGTGTTTGGTTCAAATGTTGCGCAAAGAGTTTCTGAGCAGCTGCAAGCGCTGGAAGGGCCTACTTCGATTGAGCCTGCTGTGCACTTGTGTGTACCTTCGTGGTAGATGCAGCTGTTTACGTTACATTTGATATCTTTGATTTCGTGACGCATAAAATTAACCTCCGTTTAGTATTGGGTTTTACCCATAATAGTTTGAGTAAAAATTTTCGTTATATGCGAGGTGTTACAATGTCTTTGTTTGCAATCGGTGATACTCATCTTTCTTTCGGCACAGATAAGCCGATGGATATTTTTTCGGGCTGGGAAAATTTTGAAAAAAAGCTTGAAAAAAACTGGCGTGCTATTGTCAAAGACGGTGACACTGTTGTAATCCCCGGTGATATTACATGGGGAATGACAATGGAGGAAGCGTTAGAGGATTTTAAATTTCTCGATAGCCTTCCCGGTGAAAAAATTATTTTAAAGGGTAATCACGATTATTGGTGGTCCACAAAAAACAAAGCTGATAAATTTTTTGAAGCAAACGGAATTACTACCCTGAAAATCCTCAATAATAACGCATATAAAGTTGGGGATTACGCTCTTTGCGGCAGCCGCGGCTGGTTTTTTGACAGCGACAAGCAGGCGGACAAAAAAATCGTTGCCCGTGAGGCGGGAAGATTGAGAATGTCTATTCAGCAGGCGGATAAGCTCGGCGGAGAAAAAATTGCATTTTTGCATTATCCGCCAATCGCAGGCGGTCAGGTGTGTCAGGAAATCTGTGACGAGCTTGTAAACGGCGGTGTCAGTCAATGTTATTATGGCCATCTTCACGGCTATTCAACCTCGTTTGCCTTCAACGATGAGATGTTTGGCATTAAATTCCATCTTGTTTCGGGAGATTATCTAAATTTTTGCCCAAAACTTATTGTAAAATTTTGACTTTTTTGCATAAAATTTTTCAATAAACTATGGAAAAAAATAAAAACATCTGTTATAATACATAAGTTAAAGAATGTACAGGAGGAAGTACAATGTTAAAATCAGCAAACAAAACAGAAACCAACACATATACTCTTGAGGTTTCAATCGGCGGCGAAGAATTTAAGTCCGCAATCGTAAAAGCTTATAACAAGCAGAAAAGCAAAATTGCAGTTCCCGGCTTCCGTAAGGGTAAGGCTCCTCTCTCAGTTATTGAGCGTTATTACGGCAAGGGCGTGTTCTATGAAGATGCTCTTGATATTCTCTATCCCGAGGTTGTTGGCGACGCAATCAAAGAGTCAGGCATTGAAGCTGTTGCAGCTCCCTATGATGTTGACGTTGCCAAAATTGACGAAACAGGCGTTGAAATGACAATGAAGGTTACTGTTAAACCTGAAGTTGAAATCGGCGAATATAAAGGCCTTAAAGCAGTTAAGGCAGACACAACTGTTTCAGCAGCAGACGTTAAGAAAAAGCTCGAAGAGCTTCAGGAAAGAAATGCAAGACTTGTTACTGTTGAAGACAGAGCTGTTAAAAAGGATGACATCGCAGTTATCGACTTTGAAGGCTTTGTTGACGGCGTAGCTTTTGACGGCGGTAAGGGCGAAGGCTTTGAGCTCACAATCGGTTCAGGTCAGTTCATCCCCGGCTTTGAAGACCAGATTATCGGCCACAACGCTGGTGAAGAGTTTGATGTAAACGTTACATTCCCTGCAGAATACACTCCTGAGCTTGCAGGCAAGGAAGCAGTATTCAAGGTTAAGGTTAACGAAATCAAGGTTAAAGAGCTTCCCGCACTTGATGACGAATTTGCAAAGGACGTAAGCGAAGACGCTGACACACTTGCAGCTCTCAAAAAGAGCATCAAGGCTGAGCTTACTGAGGCTAAAAAGGCTCAGGCAGACAGAGATTTTGAATCAGCACTTCTCGAGCAGCTTGCAGCAAACGTTCAGGGTGAAATTCCTGAGGTTATGTATGACAACAAGGTTGAAGATGAAATCAACAATTTTGCTCAGCGTCTTGCTCAGCAGGGTCTCAACCTTGACGGCTATCTCAAATACACAGGCATGGATATGGATGCACTCAAGACTTCATTCCGTGACGGCGCTGAAAAGCAGGTTAAGCTTATGCTTGCAGTAGAAAAGATTGTTGCCCTTGAGGGTATTGAAGCAACAGACGAAGAAGCTGAAGCTAAGTATAACGAAATGGCAGAAATGTATAAAATGGAAGCTGAGCAGATTAAGAGCTTTGTTCCCGTTGCAGACATTAAGGCTGACATCGTAAACGGCAAGGCAGTTCAGCTCGTTGTTGACAATGCTGTAGCAGAAGCAGCTGAAAAGCCCGCTAAGAAACCTGCAGCAAAGAAAACAACTAAAAAAGCAGCAGAGAAAAAGGAAGAAGCTGCTGAATAATTTTTAAAGTTTATACCTATAATTAAATGGAGTGAATGGCTTTATGCCATTCATTTCGTTTAGATTGCGGCAAGAATAAGGAAAATCCTAAGGAGGACATTACCATGGCATTAGTACCCTACGTTATAGAACAGACAAACAGAGGAGAAAGACAGTACGACATCTTCTCAAGACTTTTAAACGACAGAATTATAGTTCTTTCTGACGAGGTTAACGACACAACTGCCAGCCTTGTTGTTGCTCAGTTGCTCTTCCTCGAAGGTCAGGACCCCGAGAAGGACATCAGCCTTTACATCAACAGCCCCGGCGGCTCAGTAACCGCAGGTATGGCAATTTATGACACAATGCAGTACATCAAATGTGATGTTTCAACCATCTGTATGGGTATGGCCGCTTCAATGGGTGCATTTTTGCTCTCATCAGGCGCAAAGGGCAAAAGACTTGCTCTTCCCAACAGTGAAATTATGATTCATCAGCCTCTTGGCGGTGCAAGAGGTCAGGCAACCGAAATTCAGATTGTTGCCAACCATATCATCAAAACAAGAGAAAAGCTCAACAGAATCCTTGCCGAAAACACAGGCAAATCAATTGAGCAGATTGCTCTTGACACCGAAAGAGATAATTACCTTTCCGCTCAGGAAGCTATGGAATACGGTATTGTTGATAAGGTAATCAAAAACAGATAACCCGAAAGGAAAGTTTCTATGAGCAGAGATGAAGAAAGACGCGAAAAAAATGTCCGCTGTTCTTTCTGCCAGAAGACGCAGAATCAGGTTTATAAGCTCATCGCAGGACCGGGTGTTTTCATTTGCGACGAATGTGTTGAGCTTTGCCAGGGAATTATAGATGACGAGTATCTTGAAGACGCAAAAGCCAAAAAGAGCAAGGAACCTGTCAATCTCCCTACCCCCGCCCAGATTAAGGCTCAGCTTGACGAATATGTAGTTGGTCAGAATGAAGCCAAAATCGCCCTCAGCGTAGCGGTTTACAACCACTACAAGCGCGTTTACAAGGGTGAGGATTGCGGCGTTGACATACAGAAAAGCAACATTATGCTCCTGGGTCCCACAGGTGTGGGCAAAACAATGCTCGCTCAGACCCTTGCAAAAACCCTGGATGTTCCCTTTGCCATTGCAGATGCCACAACTCTCACCGAGGCAGGCTATGTTGGCGAAGACGTTGAAAATATTCTTCTGCGACTCATTCAGGCGGCAGATTTTGACATTGACAAGGCTCAGCGAGGCATTATCTATGTTGACGAAATCGACAAGATTGCAAGGAAGTCCGAAAACCCGTCAATCACCCGTGATGTAAGCGGTGAGGGTGTTCAGCAGGCATTGCTCAAAATTCTTGAGGGCACGGTTGCAAATGTTCCCCCTCAGGGCGGCAGAAAGCATCCGCAACAGGAATTTATCCAGATTAATACATCTAATATCCTCTTTATCTGCGGCGGTGCGTTCGACGGCATAGAGAAGATTATTGAAAAGCGTATCGGCGGTTCAGCCCTCGGATTTGGTGCGGAGATTAAGAATAAATCAGAAATGACAGCCGAGAACCTTATATCAAAGGTTATTCATCAGGATTTGTCAAAGTACGGTCTTATTCCTGAGCTTGTGGGCCGTTTGCCGGTTATTACAACCCTCAGTCAGCTTGGCAAGGAAGATATGATTAAAATCTTAAAAGAGCCCAAAAACGCTATTCTCAAGCAGTATAAAGTATTGTTTGATATGGACGGTGTGGAGCTTGATTTTGATGATGAAGCCCTTGCCGCCGTGGCAGAAAAGACCCTTGAAAAGAAAACGGGTGCGCGCGGACTTCGCTCAATTATGGAAGGAGTTCTTCTCCCCACGATGTACGAAGTGCCGGGCGATAAAGACATCATTAAGGTGGAATTCACCAAAGAGTGTATCACCGACGGTGCCGAGCCTGTTGTAACAAGAAAATAAATTAAGACGGTAGAGCAAATCTACCGTCTTTTTGCTTGCACTAAAAGGGGTTATAAGCTTAAAAGTTGTTTTTTCTTAGCATCAAATTCTTCCTGTGATATTACTCCGCTGTCCAATAAATCTTTATATTTTTTTATTTGGTCTGCTTCATCAGTTTTAACTGTGTCTTGAATTATAACCTCGGGTGTTTTCTTTTCGTTTTGCCTCTTAATCAAAAGATTATTTATTACTTCATAAATTTCTTTCGCGTTTTTAATAGCAAGGAAAGAAATCTTACCTGAAGAGGTAGAAACAGAAATGCCTTTGAGGACCTGAATTGTTGCAGTGGCTGAAACTGAATCCAAGGGAAGGTCAACTCGCTTGCCGAAGGCAACCTTGCCGTAAATCCTTTTGTCAGTTACAATCAATTCATAACTATGTAACCAACCGTATGCAAAAATCCCGATTATTGATATAACGGCAAGTATGAGTAAAGAAAAAATATATAACTTATCTTCAAAATAAGTTGCTAAACCATAACTAAAACCATTGTCGTAGCCTTCTAAGAATAGCCAATACTTACCATGATCAATAAGCATATCATAATAATCCCAATAACCTATTAGGTTTATTAAGAAAAAAATTACTGCTCCTGCGGCACCGACAATCAAAAAAGTTTTAAGTAACTTCTGAATATTATATCTTTGGCTTGTTACTAAAATCTTATCTTCCATAATTAATTCTCCTTTTCTTTTTCACGTTCGTTCTCTACACACTGTGGGCAAGCAGGACTACCGTTATCAAGATAATCTGCATGCTCATCGTCAAAAGTTTTGCCGCATATCGGACAAGTGTTTTTTGACATTTCACCACCTCCTAAAATAAAAAGTGCGGCTACCGAAGTAACCGCACAAAAACGCAAACTCCGATAGTCGCCAAACCAACTCTGCAGAAAATGAAACATTTCACAACAACAGAAAAGGAATCTGCATTTTATCAAATTCATTTTGTTGTTGCAAAAAAGAGCATAATATCCCTGTGGAAATTACACTTTCTGCATCTATTAAGTTGGTTTGGCACTATTAGTTTATCACAGTTTACGCAAAAATGCAACAATATTAAAAAAACTCCCCTTTGAAAAGGGGAGCGGAAATCAATCCTCAAATGCACCGCGGTGGGTGGCGTCAATAATTTTGGGTAGCTGGTCAAAGGCCATATCGGCAAGGGGCTTGGGAAGCACAGGCAAATCTATCATATGTGAAATGCCGTCGGCAATAGCGGTTGTGGGTGGCTGTGAGCTTGGTGAGAAGGTGACAACGTTTCTGTCTCTGAAATCAAACTCAATCGTTCTTCTGCACACAGACTCAACAGGACGCATGTTGATAACCAACGTGTCCTCGTCTTTCCATGCGGCGGTGCTGTATGCCGTGAAATCCATCTTTGCAAGTCGGATTTTTGAAACTCTGTATTCACCGTCCATACCGCAAAGAATGGTGTTATGCTCATCACCCTCGTCCCAGGTCATTGTGCATTCATTTTTGCTAAAATCAAAATTAACATTTGTGATGTTGCCCGCCTTGTCGGCTGACATATACACAACGGGAATGGGGAGCATACTCACGGGGAAGCCTGATGTTTCAAGAATAAGGTTTTTGTTAAATTTGATGTTTCGGTTTTTGATAGTTCCTTCAAGCACACTGCGCTCGGTGGGCTTAAGAATATCATCGAGGGGAGCAAGAGCAACCTCGTTTTCGTATCTCGGCTCACTGTCGGGCGCTATAAATCCCTTGGGGAAGTGGCGCCAGATTGCGTCGCGGGTTTTCTGCTCGTCAATTTCACCTGCGGTGATGATAATGGATGCATCTCTGTCTTTAAACACGATGCCGAACTGTGAAAACATACCGTCAAGGCGATAAGCTGATGCGCCTGCGCAATGCCACACACAGTAGCCGTATCCGCACTGGCTGTCGGGGCTGGAGTTTGCGTGAGAATTGTCAACGTGACGTTTTCTTGTTTTGCGCACCCAGCTTTCGGGAATAACCTGCCGGCCGTTGAAAACACCGTTATGCTGATAACAGGTGACGATTTTTGCAAGGTCCTCTGTCTTTAAGAACAAACCCCATCCGCCTGCCTCAATTCCGCGGGGCGAAACCTCCCAGGCAGGGGTATCAATGCCCAACGGCTCAAAAAGTCGGGGAGTGAGAAACTCTGTGACGGTTTTGCCTGTTATTTTGTGAATAGCAGAGCAGAGCATATACTGATTTTCGCTTATATACTGAAAATGGCCGTCATTCGGTGTGAAAGACCAGGGGGACTCAAAAAACTGACGCTCCCAGTTAGGCTTTGTTTTGTCGGTGAAAACGCTGACGTTTTTGCCCGATGACATAGTGAGCAGTGAATGTATGTCAAGCTTTTCAAGGTTTTCGTCACGCTTGTCGGGTATGAATTCGGGGAATATATCAATGAGCTTTGTGTCTGTTGATAAAATTCCCTCCTCCACGGCAAAGCCGATTGCTGCCGAGGTAATGGTTTTGCTCACGGAATACATCGCGTGAGGAATCTCGGGCGAATAGGGTGAGGCCCAGCTTTCAAAAGCAACCTTACCCTCGCTCATAATCATAATGCTGTGAATTTCAATGTTGTTTTCTTTAAAATCGGCAATAAGAGCCTCAATTTCTTTTGAAGAAACACCAACCTTTTCAGGATAAGCGGCCCTTTCAAGACGGATTTTTTCTGACATATAATCACCCCTTTTAGAAATATGAAGTAAAATTTATTTTTTTCTTTTTTTATAAAGGTAAATCTGACTTGCAACAAATGCGCCGCCGCAGAGCACCGCGGCAATCAGCCTGCCGACTGAAAATGTGAACTTGCCTGCAACTTCATCAGGTGAAGCTTTTTCAAGGCAGCTGTACGCTTCGCTGAGGTCGTAAAATGCGGCTGAAAGCTGACTTTGTGAAGCCACGCCGTCAACGTAAGCTTTGGCGGTGTTGTAAGCGGAAGTAAATTCTTTTAAGCTCTCGGAGGAATATTCGCCCTTGAGATAGTCTTCACACATCTCCACAAGTGAGCGCAAATCGCCTTTAAGCTCGTCGGTTGACTCAATGTATCTTGCAAGAAGCTCAGGATAGTCGGTTTCAATGATTGAATAGCCGTGGGAAATAACATTGTCCCAGCCTGTTACATCGTCTTTTCGGTCAGCGGCATATTCGTCCACCATAGAAAACATTGCCATAATTTTGTTTTCCTTGAATTGGGCGGTGTATGAATCATAAAGCACAACACCGTTGCGGTTTTTTGTGCCTACTTTAACAATGTTGAGCTTTGTTTCGGCGGCATTATCAATAAGAGAGTTTGCCGAAAAAATGATGTTGCCGTTGTACTGAGGGATAATGAGGTTTGCAAAGCGCTGATTTTTGGTAACGATTGAAGCAACATCGCGGCTTTTGGCATCAGTAAGGCGGAAAAGCACCTTGCCGAGCTTTTCTTCATTTTCAACAATACCCGCTACCTTGCCCAAGTCGTCAACGCTGACGTCGATAATCAGCGTGTTGCCGTCGTCAATTGCATTGAGTGCGTCTTTGAGTGATGCCACGGGGTAGTTGCTTTTTTTTGCAAGCTCACCGCCGTTGGCATAACGGAGAAAATATTTTGAAATTTCCTCATAGGTTTTGTCGCTGACAAGACCCGTAACCGTGTTACCCTCAGCGTCAATGCACATTCTGTCAAGAGTTTCGTCAGCCATAAGCACGGGTACACCGTCTTTGGTAAGGCGCACGTCAACAGAAATATATTCTGCGGTGCAGTCTGTAATGCCTTCAACTGAGTTTTCGGCATATTTCTGCCAGTTGCCCTTGTTGGCGCAGATTTTCAGCTCGGGAGTATACGGGGTTGCAACAACCTGATTGCCCGTGAGAACAGCCTTGTCAACAGATTCACCGTCACCGTAAGTATCGATAACGGCAAAGGCAGATGTTGACAATATGCCTGAAATCAAGATTAAAGCCAGTGAAAGGGATAAAAACAATCGGAGATTTTTCATTGAAATACCTCAAATAAAAATTTTTTTGAAAAATAGCAAACAAATGTTTGCATTTGGCGAACATTTGTGCTATAATATAGAAAACTAACACTACTTTTGAAAGGTAGGGATAATTTTGGCCATAAATGAAAAGCAAAGAGCTATTTATGATTTCCTTGTGGAAAGGAGCAGTGACGGTGTTCCGCCGTCGGTGAGGGAGATTTGCGCCGCTGTGGGTCTTAAATCCACATCCTCTGTTCAGGCTCACCTTGACGTGCTTGAGGCTGAGGGCTACATTTCGCGTGACCCGCTTCTCAAACGCTCAATCAGAATAGTCGGTCAGCAGGATAATATCGTCCAGGTGCCCATTGTTGGGACGGTGACTGCCGGTGCGCCCATTCTTGCCGTTGAATCCATTGAGGGTTATTTTCCTTACACAGGCACGGTTTCAAGGGATAAGCCTCTTTTTGCCCTTCATGTAAGAGGGGAAAGCATGATTGAGGCAGGTATTCTTGACGGCGACCTGGTTATTGCAGAAAAAACACCCTTTGCACGCAACGGAGATATCGTGGTGGCGCTGATTGAAGATGAGGCAACCGTTAAAACTTTTTATAAGGAAAACGGCTATTTCAGACTTCAGCCCGAGAACTGCACCTATGAGCCCATTATCGTGGACGATGTTTCAATCCTCGGCAAGGTGGTTGCCGTTATGCGTTATTACTGATTGCCGAGGAGCAATGCAAGAACAGCGGATATTACTGCTGAGCCGCCTACGGCAAAGGCAGTGATTGCGGCAATGTTTTTGCGAAGGGCTTTGCCGGCCTTCGCGGCCTTGGAATGGAGCTCTTCATATTTTGAAACAACGGTGTTGCCTGCGGCTTTAAGGGCAAATTCAACCCCTGTGTTCACAAGCTCGCGGGCAGACTCATCATCCTTTGCAAAAACCTTGGTGACGGTGGTTTCGTTTTTGTCTGCCACCGCGCAATAAATAAAAATTGAATCATCATTACCTGAAAACGCGCTTGAAACAGCCACGGCATAATCGCTTTTGGCTTCAATGCGCGTTTTTTGCGCGCAAGCGGCGATATAGTCTTTAACGGGCTGTGATGATGCTCTTGATTCAATGTCATAAACAAACTTGAAAGCCTTGCTATCTTTGTCAATCATTTTGGTGCATTCCTCAATGAGATTAACACCGTTGACAGCGGCAAAGGCAAGGGTGGCTTTTGATTTGCTTACAGCGGTAAAAAGCCTTTCGGTCAGGCGGAGTCTTTTAAGCTTATTCAAATCATCGTTTTCGTCAACACCTGCAAGAAGTGCAAGGTAGCTGTAAAGACTGCCGAAAACAACCTCAGCGGTTTTGACGGAGTCAAGAGGAAGCATAATGATGCTTTGTGCGCCTGAGGTTATTGAAAATCCGCAGGACATAAGATTGTCGGTGTGAAAAATCTGCGCATTGACAGGAAAAAGAGAGTTGTTGACAAGGGCGGCGTTGGAAATTTTTCCTTTTTCAAAAAGAGGAAGAAGATTTATATATATTTCTTCAACCTGCTGAGTTTTGATTTCAAGAGCGTTGAAGAGCATTTTTTTAATTGAGTTGTATGACTGATTCTGTACGGCAATCACAACGCAATCTGCACTGCGCAAGGCCTGAGAAACAGCAAGAAACATTCTTTTTGGTGAGGCAAAGTTGCTGAATTTGGCAGTTTCCTGAGTGAATGCGTTGGCGCAATCGGAAATGAGCTTTTTGTTTTCAGCAAAAGCTGCGGGGTTGCCTTTTGCAAGTGAAAAAAGCTTTATATTCATAAGAACTCCTTTCTTGGATATGTTGATTCTTAGTAGAAATCGGGTCAATTGTTTTCGTCGTATACAGCCTCGGGAAAACGCTGATTGGTGTTCACCCGAGCGGCTGAGGTATCCACACTTTCACTTTCACCGTCGCGTACAAGCCTTGCCATAACAACAAAGCGAGAGTCTTCAAGGAGCAGACTGCAGGTGGAAAGGGTGAGAATTTTATCCTCAGCGGTGACGTCAACATCGGTTATGAAATAGGAACGCTCCATAACCTCATTGTAAAAATCGCGGAATTCACGGTCAGTGGCAAAGTCAGTGCGCAGGTAATTAAACACATAGCCGTCATCGTGCTCAGGTTGGGTGTTAATCAGAAATGCGGCAAAAATCTTCCACTTATAATCCTTGTGAATTGTGTTGAAGGTGATAACGAGGCACGCCTTGTAGGTGCTGAGGTTTTTATACATATTCAGCATACCGAACTGAGTGCCGTCGTGCATATTGTGGCCGTAGATAATGGTGTTGCCGTTTAAATTTGCAAGGTCATTGCGATAATCCGCAAATAATGTGCCGTGTTTATCTTCTTTGCCGTCAATGTTATGCTTGAGATAATATGAGTTGTCTTTGCCCTGAACAACAGGGAAATTCATATTGAGCCCGTCAATGATCAGCTTGCCTGCAAAATCTGCATATTGGCCCTTGATGTCTTTATATTTTTCCTGCACGGAAGAAGAGGGGGTTTCGGGCTTCTGATTTTCGTCAACGCTGAATCTCTCGTTTTGTTTTTCAATGGTATAGGGCAACCATATAAGGTCATAAACAAGATAACACGAGCTGCCGATTATACCGATAACAGCCGCAATAAGCAGACATTTTTTAATTAAATCTGTTTTAAGCTTCATCCTGACTGTCTTTCTTCACGGAGCGGGAAACAATTTCATCCTTGCTGAATTTCAGCTCGGAGCTGACAGGCTTCGTAATAGGAATATCGGCAGGATGGCTTTCTTTTTTGGAGGTTTGCTGAATTTTTGCAATAGCGGCCTCCTTCTCAGCCTTGGCTTTAGCAATTGCCGCATCTTTTTCGGCACGAGCCTTTGCAATTGCGGCATCTCTTTCGGCTTTTGCCTTGGCGATTGCTTCGTCACGCTCACGGCGGAATTTTTCCGTTTCTGCTTTTCTTGATTCTTCGCGTGCCTTTCGTGCGGCACGCTTGGCGGCAAGCTCCTCCTGCCGTATACGCTCCGCCTCTGCTCTCGTTTCGGCTTCTGCGTCAAGTCGGGCTTTTTCTTCTCTTGCAAGGCGGGCGGCCTCTTCTGCCTGCTCCTTGAGGGCAAGCGCATCTGCGGCGGCCTTGCGCATTGCTTCAAGCTCTGCCATCAATTGCTCGGCATCGGTTTTGGCCTTGCGAACAGCCTCTTGCTGACTCTGAAGCTCACGCTGAGCGGCTTGCTGCTGCTTTTGATTTTCTTCCTGCTCACGGCGGATGCGCTCTTTCTCCTCGCGGAGCTTCCTCTGAGCTTCCTGTGCGGCAAGCTCTGCGGCACGCTGAGCATCATCCTTTTGTTTTTTGGCAAGCTCAATAACCTTGGCGGCCTCTTCGCTTTGCTCTTTTGCTTTTTTGAAAGCTTCTTTGGCAATGCTTTCGGCATCTGCCTTTGCCTGCTGAGCCTGAATAACAGCCTTTTCAGCTTCTTCTTTTTCTTTCTGAGCCTTTTCAGCGGCAAGCTTAGCTTCTTGCTCGGCTTTTGCTTTTTCTTTCTGAGCCTTTTCAGCGGCGAGCTTGGCCTCTTGTTCGGCTTTTGCTTTTTCGGCCTGAGCTTTTTCAGCGGCAAGCTTGGCCTCCTGCTCGGCTTTTGCTTTTTCTTTCTGAGCCTTTTCAGCGGCGAGCTTGGCCTCTTGCTCGGCTTTTGCTTTTTCAGCCTGAGCCTTTTCAGCGGCGAGCTTGGCTTCCTGCTCGGCTTTTGCCTTTTCAGCCTGAGCCCTTTCAGCGGCAAGCTTTGCCTCTTTTTCGGCCTTTTTCTTTTCGGCCCGTGCTCTATCGGCAGCGGCCTGTGCCTCCTGCCTCTGAGCCTTGGCCTTCTGCGCTGATACGAGGTCTTTCTGTGCTTTTGCGGTTGAGCCGGCGGAAGTGAAGCTTTCGATTTTTCCTTCAAGCTTGGCAAGCTTCGCCTTCTCTTTTTCGGTCATTTGCTTGGCCTTGAGCTTTTCGGCTTTAAGCTGAGCTTTTCTGATTTCTTTCTCGGCTTTTTTTCTTGCCTTCGCCTTTTTCTTTTCAAGGCGGATTTGTGCCTTGATTTCTTTTTTCTTTTGTTTTTCTTCAATGCGGCGCTTAGCTCTGGAAAGCTTTGTGGGCTCGGTAAAAAGTGCTTTGCTTTCGGCAGTAATTTCTTCTACCTTATTGCCGTTGACAAGAGTATCCGCCTCCGACTGAAAAATAACCTTAGTGTTGGTTTTATACATATCGCGGAGTCTTGGCGTATCGTCGTCCTTTCTTGCGTCAGCAAGAGAGAGGGCGCGGGGATTATCGTCAAGAACGTTGTAGCCTGCTTTTTCAAAAATGCTTTTGGGGTCTGAGGCTTCATCGGGCTTTGAAGATGCCTGCTTCGGAGTTGCAACCTTGCCCTGCTTAATGGGTGCAACAGGTTCGGTCGGTTTTTCGGCTTCGTCTTCATTGAGCGCTTCTGCCTCAGAAAAAAGGCGTGAAAGGGGTGACGGTTCAACACCGTTGGCATCCTTAGGGATACTGCTTGCAGGTGTGCCGTAATAGCTGTAGCCTCTGTTGGCGGCAAGGTGCCTTTTAATAAAGCCCATTTGCTGAGGCGGTTCCATAGTTTCTCTCACACCGTCATCAACCTCAACTGAAGCAAATGTGTTTTTGAGATTTTCCACACCTGTGGTGACTATATAGCCGCTCAGGTTTTCCGAAGGGTCGGGCAGGGGTTGTCCCTTATCATCAACCGGGATGGCTTCGGGAGAGCTTTTTTTATCTTCCTTTTTGGGCATTATAGGTTTATCAAATCCGTCTGCCATTCAATTTGCTCCTTTCTTGAGGTTTTATTTTGAAGGTTTCCAGCTCCTGTGGGCTGAATAGGGGTTGGTTTTACCGTTTTTGTCATACCAAAGCTGAGGCCTGCGGTAGTCAGCGTTCACGGTAACTGAATCGGTATCAACACTCTCGCTTTCACCGCCGCGCAGTAATCTGCCCACAACAACGAGTCGGGTGTCAACTCCGCCGTTTCTGAGGTTGTCATAAACGTGAGTGCAGGTGGAAAGAGTGATGATTTTATCTGTTTTTTCAAGACCTGCATCGGTGGTGTAAAGTGCATATTGATTGAGTAGCTCAATATAACCGCTGAAGCTTTCATCGCTCATATCGGGATTATAATAGTCAAACACGTAACCGCCGTCAGCTTCACTCTGAGTTGTGGCGTAAAACACAGCGTAAACCTTGAAGGTGTATGAGCCTGTGAGAGTATCATATCTGATTACGGGATGCTGTTTGTAATATTCCTTATCGGTGTAGCTTTCAAGGGAGCCGAAGTGAGCATCGTTATTCATATAGTGACCGTAGATAACGGTGTTTTTGCTCAGGCTGTTTTTGTCACAACGGAAGTCGAGAAAGGGCGTACCGTAGCGTGAGCTTTCATCGAATGCGTTGTTGTCATAAAGGTAATGCTTGTTGGCACTGTCCTGCATAATGGGGTAATCTATTGCTGTGCCGTTAATAGTCAGCCAGCCTGCAAGGTCATCGTTTTCAGAATACATTGCCTTGAGGTTTTCGTTGATTGAGTCGGGATAAACAGCCTCTTTGTAGCCCACGGTCAACTCATCGTAGGGGTCAAAGCTATTGGCGGCAACAGGAGTGTCACCCTCCTCAGAGGAGTTATTATTTTTATCTATAAAGTTAAGAACTGCGAGGGTTGAGCAAACCACCGTGGCAATAGCGAGAATAATGCAGATGACCGTGACGGCTGTGCCCTTTTTTTTAGGCTTGTCTTCAACAAAGAGATCAGTCTCTTCGTCGTTTTCTGCCTGCTCGGCAGATTGAGATGCGGTACTTTCAATGTCGAGAATTGAAGAGAAGGCGGCAAATTCAATTTTTTTTGCTTCCTCTGCCACAGATTCAACCTTTGGCTGTTCGAGAGGCATTTCGTTGTCAACGTCTGCCTGCTCAAGAAGTCTTGCGGCAATTTCTTTTTGCTCGAGCTTTTTTGCTTCCTCAGCCTTCTTGGCAGCAAGTGCGGCTGCTGCGGCTCTTTCGGCAGCTCTGCGAGATTCTTCTTTTTCTCGGATTTCAAACTCAGCCTTTTTTCTTGCGGCAAGCTCTTCGGCGGCCTTGCGTTCTTCCTCCTCTTTTTGGCGCTGTGCCTCAAGGCGGATTCGCTCCTCCTCAGCGAGCCTTGCGGCTTCTTCGGCGGCTTCACGCTCAGCCTTTTCTCTGGCTTCTGCTTCGCGCTGAGCATCCTCTTCTTCAAAATATTCTTTAAAATCAGTCAAATCGAATTCGGTTAAATCAATTTCACTTCGTCTGTCTTTTTTCTGAAACTCGTCCATGTATCTTAGCTCCTTTGTTTATTGGAGATTGTTGTCTAAATAAAGCCTGACAAGGTTTAGTGCGTTTGATGCGTTAACAAGGCGGTTATAGTCGCGACAACCGGGGCCGTTTTTGCCGGTGAGAAGCTTTTTGACCACAACTGTGCCGTCTTTGGCGGCAAGGGAAATGAAGCTCAGACCCACGGGCTTGTCCGTGCCGTCGCTCTCTGGGCCTGCAATGCCCGTGACACTAACAGCGATGTCTGCTCCGCTGACTTTCAGCGCACCCAGAGCCATCTGCCCGGCAACAGGCTCGCTGACCGCGCCGTGAATTTTTAAATCATTTTCGTCAACGCCGAGAACGTTTATTTTTGTTTCGTTTGAATAAGAAATAATTCCGCAACCGTAAACTGAGGATGAACCTGAAACGTCGGTGATTCTTTTGCCGATAAGACCGCCTGTGCAGGATTCGGCCGTGGCAAGGGTAAGCCCCTTTTCTTTGAGCTTTTTAACAACGGCTGTTTCGATGTTCGGCTCGTCAATGCCGTAGATAAATTCACCGAGCCTCGAAGTAATTTCGTCAATAACAGGCTGTGCAATTTTGTCGGCTTCTTGCTTGTTGTCGGCCATGGCGGTAACACG
This sequence comes from Clostridia bacterium, assembly GCA_017935265.1. Lineage (GTDB taxonomy): Bacteria > Bacillota > Clostridia > Oscillospirales > Acutalibacteraceae > CAG-488. The sequence goes on from JAGBHX010000005.1 coordinate 15,927, forward strand.
GAGAAGCGCCTCACCCTCTTTGGCATAGGGGGCAACAGACGGGTTGGCACTGTTCAATAAATCGTCAACCTTCTGAGCCATAACACTTTCACCGATGCCGAAGGTGCGGATGTTGTGCGAAACAATAACCTTATCTGAAAATCTGCTGAGATAGGGCACGGCATAATTGAGAAACATCGGCTTCAGTTCCCTGGGAGGGCCGGGGAGCATAAGAATGTGCTTGCCGTCTTTTTCAATGGCGCAACCGGGTGCGGTGCCGTTGTCATTTGGGAAAACAACTCCGTCAGCAGGAAGAAGAGCCTGCTTTTTGTTATTCTCACTCATAACGAGCCCTTTGCCCTTGAAATAGCTTTCCATTGAGTTAAGGCTGTCCTGATGAAGAACACATTCTTTGTTAAAAAATTCGCAGCAGATTTCTTTTGTCAGGTCGTCAGGGGTAGGGCCGAGACCGCCTGAAGCGATGATAATGTCGCTTCTTTCAGATGCAATGCCGAGCACCTTGCGCAGTCTTTCGGGATTGTCACCAACCGTGGTCTGGTGGAGAACGCTTATTCCCATTTTTGCAAGCTCAACGGATAAAAACTGAGCATCTGTATTTACAATGTCGCCTAAAAGAATTTCTGTGCCAACGCTGATGATTTCACAAATTGCCAAAAGAGGTCATCCTATCTGTCTATCATAATAAATCTTGTGTTTGCTATTGCTTCAGCAACAAGAGAGTCAACGTCAATCAAAGCTTCAGCTTCTTCAAGCTGAGCAAGCTTTGGTTTGGTTTTGGGATGCTTGGGGGTAAACACCGTGCAACAATCCTCATAGGGGAGAATTGAAGTTTCAAAGGTGTCAATTTTTCTTGAAATGATAACTACCTCATCTTTATCCATACCGATAAGGGGACGGAAAACGGGCATATTTGCAACAGCCTCGGTGCAGGCGATGGCCTGCATTGTCTGGCTGGCAACCTGTCCCACGCTTTCGCCTGTGATGAGCGCTCCGCAATCTTCCTTGCGGGCAATGATTTCGGCGCAACGCATCATCAGTCTGCGCATAATGAGGGTAAATAAATCCTCAGGGCAGTTGTCTTTGATTTCTTCCTGAATATGAGTAAAGGGAACAACGAAAAGAGGGATTCTTCCACAATACTGCGACACCTTTTTGCAAAGGGTGTGAACCTTCATTTCTGCCCTCTGGGAGGTGTAGGGGGGTGAAGCAAAGTGAATGCCAACGATGTTGAGGCCGCGCTTTGCCATCATCCAGCCCGCAACAGGGCTGTCAATTCCGCCTGAAACAAGCAATGCGGCTCTGCCTGCGGAGCCTGTGGGCATACCGCCTGCACCTTTGATCTGGTTGCCGTGAATATATGCGTAAAAATCGCGGACTTCAACCATAACCACAACGTCGGGGTTATGAACGTCAACTGTCAGGTGGTGGTACATGCTGAGAATTTTACCGCCGACCTCACGGCAGATTTCGGGGGATTTGAGGGGGAAGTTTTTGTCGGAACGTTTGGCTTCAACCTTGAAGGTGCGTGCGCCCTCAAGCTGGTCGCGGAGATATTCCCCTGCACAGTTGAGTATAACGTCCATATCTTTTTCAACTGCGGCGGCTCTTGAAAGGGCGGCAATGCCGAAAACCTTTGTCAGACGGCGCACAGCCTCGTCAAAATCAACATCGGTATCCTCGGACTCAATCATAATTGTTGATTGAGCCGAGGTGAATTTGAACTTTCCAAGGTCACTCAGACGGTGACGCATATTTTTTATAAGAATGTCTTCAAATGTGCGGCGGTTAAGACCCTTGAGAGCTAACTCGCCGTTTTTGATAAGAATTGTTTCCTTCATTTTGGACTCCGTTCTTTTATTTCATTCTCCTCATTGTTTTCTGAGCGGAAGCAACGCCCTGAATGAAATAATCAATTTCTTGCTTTGTTGTATATCTTGAAATGCTGATTCTCACAGCGCTGTTGATTCTTTGTGAATCAAGACCGATTTCAGTGAGCACACGGCTCTTGTGACCCTTTGAACAGGCTGAACCGCTTGAAATATAAATGCCCATTTCCGAAAGGAAGTTGAGAAGCACCTCAGAGGGGATGCCCATAACCGAAATGTTGGTAACGTAGGGCAGTGCGTCGGCCGGGGAGTTGATTGCAATTCCGCCGAGCTCCTTGAGACGGGAAACAAGATAATCCCTCTGCTGAGCGGCAATTCTCAGGTTTACATCAATGTCCTTGATTGCATCTGCCGCCGCGCCAAAGCCTGCAATTGCGGGCAACGGCTCTGTTCCGGGTCGAATGCCTCTTTCCTGACCTCCGCCGAAAACGGTGGTTGCAAGGCGGGAGCCCTTGTTGACAAACAAAGCGCCTGCGCCCTTGGGACCGTGGATTTTGTGGGCGCTGATACTCATAAGGTCAATGCCCAATGCGTGGGGCTTGAGGGGGATTTTGCCGAAAGCCTGCACGGCATCGCAATGAATAAGGGCGGGGGCGTTGTACTTGCGGACAGCAGATTTTACCTTTTCAATGGCTTCAATTGTGCCGATTTCATTGTTGACAGCCATAATGCTGATGAGTGAGGTTGAGGTGTTGACCGCGGCATTGAGCTGACGCTCATCAAATCTGCCGTCTTTGTCTACGTTGAGTCTCACCACATCGTAGCCTTCTTTTTCAAGCTGCTTCATCGGTTCTTCAACGCTGGGGTGCTCAATAGAGGTGGTGATAATCCTCATTCCCTTGGGCCTAAAAGCGTGTGCCGCGCCGAAAATGGCGATGTTGTTGCTTTCAGTTCCGCCTGAAGTGAAAATGATTTCACCGTCGTCGCAGGATAATTTCTTTGCTATTGAGTGCCTTGCGCTTTCAAGAACTTCACTTGCTTCAATTCCGCCGAAATGCAGGGAGGACGGGTTGCCCCAGCACTTTGTCAATGTGTTGTTGATTGCCTCAATCGCCTCGGGGCAAACCGGTGTTGTTGCGCTGTTATCAAGATAGGCTTCCATTAAACTTCCCTCCAAAATGCGAAATTTTCGCTACCTTAAAATATACGTTTGTATTATACATCAAATTGACCTCTCTTGCAATATTTTTTTAGCTAATAAGGTATTATTTATATAAGAAAATACACGGCGATTTTTGTGGAATATTTTTGCAAAAATGTATTCCTGCTAACATAATATGAAGGTCAAACTTTTATTGACATTATTTTTGATTTGCAAAAACTTAAAAAACAAAGAATAAGTGAGAAAAACAGAGCAAATGAGCAATAAATTAAAATTTATCGACAAAATAAAAGAATTTGACCTTGTTTGACCTTTTGACTTTTAATTCAAAGGTCAATATAATATAGTCAAGGTCAAAGAAAGTCAAAATCAAAAAAGTGAGATGATTTTATGAATATGAGCAACGAAATAGCCAATATAATTCTCAGTATGCTTGAGAATGACGGCTTTACCGAAATTCAGCGTAATGAGCTTGCGCAGACAATAGGATGTGTGCCGAGTCAGATCAACTACGTTATTTCGTCAAGATTCACGCCTGAACACGGGTATATTGTAGAGAGCAGGCGAGGCGGCGGCGGATATGTGCGAATATCACGTGTGAGCTACGATAAGGGTTCGGCGCTGATGCACGTTGTTAACAGCATCGGTCTTGCCGCTGACGAGGCAACCTGCAGAGCGCACATCAGCAACCTCAATTATCAAAACCTTCTCAGCGACGAGGTTTCTGTTGCGGCTCTTGCGGCCACCAGTGATAAGTGCCTCAGAGAGCTGAGCTTGCCTATGCGCGACATTATCAGAGCGTCAGTATTTAAAAATATATTGTTATCTACGGTTAAGAAAGGAAGATGATTATGCTTTGTCAGAATTGCGGAAAAAATGAGGCCACAACCCACATCAAAAGGATTGTGAACGGGGATACGACACAAATGCACCTTTGCTCCGACTGTGCAGGGCACCTGGGCTACGGAGATATGTTTTCGGGGTTCGGATTAAATCTTGATGATTTCTTCGGCGGTTTTCTTGGTGACACCGTGCAGAAGCTTGCTTCTCCCACAGAGCAGAGATGCCCCAAATGCGGTAACACCTTCGGCGACATTGTCAGAAGCGGCAAGGTGGGCTGCAGTGAATGCTACAATGTTTTTTATGATAAATTGCTTCCGTCAATACAGAGAATTCACGGCAGAATCAAGCACAACGGCAAGCAGGCTCCCGCGGTTGAGGCGGTTGCACAGCCTGTGAAAGAAGAGCAGGAGGACCCGGTTGAAAAGCTTAAAAAGGACCTTGCTCAGGCTATTGAAAAGCAGGAATTTGAGCAGGCGGCAGTTATCCGCGACAAAATAAAGGAATTGGAAAACAAATAATCTAAAAAAATAGATATATGTTGACAATTCAACGAAAGGAACGATTTTGAACTATGAATAAATGGTATATAGAAAGTGGCGAGCAAGGGGATATAGTTTTAAGCACACGTATCCGTTTAGCGAGAAATATCGATGAATATCCGTTCCCCAACAAGCTCACGAAGTCGGGCAAAAAAGAGGTTTGCGAAAAGGTGAGAGACATTCTTCTTTCGCAGAAGTATTGGGATTTTTCATACACCGAAACATCAACGCTTACAAAAGCTCAGGCGGTGTCATTGGCTGAGCGCCATCTTGTAAGCCCCGACTTTGCAACCGACAGTGACGGTGCACTTGTGCTCACCGATGACGAAGCTATCAGCATTATGCTTTGCGAAGAAGACCACATCAGGCTTCAGGTTATGATGTCGGGCCTTGCCCTCAAAGAGGCTTATAACGTTGCGGATAAGGTGGATAACATTATTTCTTCCGGCGTTGATTATGCCTTTGATGAGAGAATAGGTTATCTCACCCAGTGCCCCACAAATCTCGGTACAGCGATGAGAGCTTCGGTTATGCTTCACCTGCCTGCGCTTACCAAGTGCGGACAAATGGGTAAGCTTGCCAACACCGTATCAAAGCTTGGTCTTGTAATCAGAGGTGCACACGGTGAGGGAAGCTCACCCAAGGGTGCAATTTATCAGTTAAGCAACCAGATTACACTGGGCATTTCGGAACAGGAAGCACTGGATAATTTGCAGTCAATTACTCTTCAGCTTGTGGCTCAGGAAAGAGCTGCCGCAAAGAGCTTGCTTGAAAACCCCGCACAGGTTGACGAAATCTGGAGAGCAAGAGGAATTTTGCAATATGCAAGAATGCTCACCTGTGATGAATTTATGGAGCTTTCTTCGTTGATCAGGTTGGGAGCGCGAAGTGGAGTGTTTGATTTCGATTTGAAAAAGCTCAACGAGCTGACGTATAACGTTCAGCCTGCAACGATTAAGGCAAGAGAAAACAAAGAGCTTACGGCTTCTCAGCGTGACGTAATCAGAGCTGACGCGGTAAGAGAAATCTTTGCATAAGAAAAAGAAATACTTGGATATAATATAGACTAAAGGAGAGGTGCTGAATGTATAAATTCACAGGCTTCACACAAAAAGCAAACACAGCGTTAAACGATGCCATTGAATCGGCTGAAAATCTCGGACACACTTATATCGGCAGTGAGCACCTTCTTGTGGGCTTGCTTGGCGTTGAGGGTAGTGTTGCCCACACGGTTCTTACTTCAAAGGGTGTAACTCAGTCCTCGGTAGAAAATGCCCTTAAAACAACGGTGGGTATCGGCACCCCGACGGTGCTTTCCCCCAATGAGTTTACTCCGCGAAGCAAAAGGATAGTTGAAAGCGCAATAGCTTCTGCCCGTTCAATGAACCATTCATATGTTGGCACGGAGCACATTCTGATTGCCATTGCCAAGGATTCAAGCTGTTTTGCGATGAATATTCTGGAAAAATACGGGATTTCACCAAATGAAATAATCAACGAAATAACAAAAAGTGTATCTTCTCAGAGCACTTCCGCTTCGGATAAATCCAAGCAGGGTAAAAAGAGCGAAACACCCACCATTGAGCAGTTTGGCAGAGATTTGACCGACCTTGCCCGTCAGGGTAAAATTGACCCTGTAATCGGCAGACATACGGAGATTAACCGTGTTATTCAGATTCTTTGCCGCCGCACAAAAAATAATCCCTGCCTCATTGGTGAGCCGGGTGTAGGCAAAACGGCGATTGCTGAGGGGCTTGCCCTCAAAATTGCAACCGACGAAGTGCCTGAATTGCTCAGAGGGAAGAGAATTGTTTCTCTTGACCTGACGGGTATGGTCGCAGGCACAAAATACCGCGGTGACTTTGAAGAGCGAATTAAGTCAGCTATCAATGAGGTTATCAAGGCAGGCGACGTCATTCTTTTTATCGACGAGGTGCACACCCTTATGGGTGCAGGCTCAGCCGAGGGTGCGGTTGACGCTGCCAACATTCTCAAGCCTTCGTTGGCAAGAGGAGAAATGCAGGTTATCGGTGCCACAACTCTTGAAGAGTACCGAAAAAATATTGAAAAGGATTCAGCTCTTGAAAGGCGCTTTCAGCCCATTGTTGTTGGCGAGCCCACTCAGGAGGAAGCTATTGAAATCCTCAAAGGGCTTCACGACAAATATGAAGCTCATCACAATGTAAAAATTCCCGACGAAGCCATTGAAGCGGCGGTTCATCTTTCTTCAAGATACATCACCGACAGATACCTGCCAGACAAGGCAATTGACCTCATTGACGAGGCGGCTTCAAAAATCAGGCTCAGAGCCTTTACTCCGCCCGAAAATATCAAGGAGCTGGAAGAAAAAATCAAATCCGTCTGTGACGAAAAATCAGCCGCAGTCAACAGCCAGAATTATGAGCTTGCGGCAAAGCTGAGAGATGAAGAAAAAGAGCTTCAGCAAAAGCTTGATGAAACCAAGGAAAGCTGGAACCGCAAAAACTGCGAAATGAAAGGGGAGGTAACTCCCGAAGACATTGCGGCTGTTGTGTCGGAGTGGACACATATTCCCGTTGTTCAGCTCACCGAGGAGGAAAGCCAGCGGCTTCTCAATCTTGAAGAAGAAATGCACCGCAGACTTGTTGGTCAGAACAAAGCTGTTTCTGCCATTGCAAAGGCAATCCGCCGAGGCAGAGTAGGACTTAAAGACCCTAACCGTCCTACCGGTTCGTTTATTTTCCTGGGTCCCACAGGTGTTGGTAAAACGGAGCTTTGTAAAACCCTTGCCGCCACAATGTTCGGTGATGAAAATGCCCTTATCAGGCTCGATATGTCAGAGTATATGGAAAAGCACACCGTTTCGCGAATGGTAGGCTCGCCTCCCGGTTATGTGGGATATGACGACGGCGGTCAGCTCACCGAAAAGGTGCGCCGCAAGCCATATAGCGTGGTGCTTTTTGATGAAATTGAAAAGGCACATCCCGACGTTTTCAATATGCTTTTGCAGATTCTTGATGACGGCGTGCTCACTGATTCGCAGGGCAGAAAGGTAGACTTCAAAAACACCGTTGTTATTATGACCTCCAACGTCGGAGCAAAGCTCATCAGCGGCGGTGCAGGCAAATCGTTGGGCTTTAATGCGGAAGAAAACGGCGGTGCGCTTTCTGACAGCAAAATTCACGACGCTGTTATGGGCGAATTGAAAAAGCTGTTCCGACCCGAATTTCTCAACAGAGTTGACGATATAATTGTGTTCGAACAGCTCAAAAAGGATGACATCAAAGAAATTGCCCGCAGAATGCTGGAAACACTTCGCAAGCGAACTAAAGGCTTGGGCATTGAAATTGATTTTGATGACAGCGCAGTTTCTAAAATTGCAGATGAAGGCTTTGACCCCGTTTACGGTGCAAGACCTTTGAGAAGGGCAATTCAGTCAAAGATTGAAGACCCCCTGAGTGAAAAAATGCTTGATTTAACAATCACCCCCGGCAAAAAATATATCTGCAAATACGAAAATGAAGCCTTCGTATTTGACGAAAATTAAATTAAACGCAGTATCGTTTGCGCGGTACTGCGTTTTTGTTGACTTTATTACATATAAATGTTAAAATAAAATGTCTATTTGTGTGTTAAAAGGGGTGACAGGATGGCAGTGTATAAAATTGCAGGGTTGAATGTAGAATATGCCTGCCGTTTTGACCTTTTGAAGCAAAGAAGTGAAAAATACCTCTGTGACGAAACAGATGCCCGGATTAATCTCAGCCTTGATGAAAATTATTTTTCATCCCGCCGAAAAAAATTCTCGACCCTTTCCGATAGCGAAATTGAATACATCGGTATGGGTGCGGCCTTTTATAAGGAGCTGCTTCGCTTTGAGGGGATGCTGCTTCACGCGTCGGCGGTTGAGCTTGACGGCGAAGCCTACCTCTTTTCTGCCCCCAGCGGAACAGGTAAATCCACCCACACAGAGGGCTGGCTGAAAGCGTTTGACAAGGCGCAGATTATCAACGACGACAAGCCTGCTATCCGTAAGGTGGACGGCAGTTACTTCGCCTTCGGAACTCCCTTCAGCGGCAAACACGACATAAGTCTCAACAAGGGCTATCCCATTAAGGGCATATGCTTCCTTGACAGGGGCAATAACGAAATTAAAAAGCTCACCGCACAACAGGCAATGACACCTCTTTTTAATCAGACAATCCGTCCTGATGATGAGAGTAAAATGGATTTGCTTTGTGAGAGGGTTGAGGATTTGCTGGCAAACGTCAGCTTTTATGCAATGCTTTGTGACACAAGTGAGAAGGCTGTTAAAATGGCTTATGATATGATGAAATGACGGAGTTTTTATGAAAAACAAAAACCGACATCAGGATATGAACGCTGTTAAATGGATGTACCGCGTATCAAAAAAACACCTCAAGGGTGTGTTTGTTTACGGGGTGCTCAGCGTTGTGCTGGCTTTTGCAGGTGTGCTGTCTGCGCTGGGCACAAAAAATATTGTTAACGGTGCAACCTACCGTGATTTGCCGTTGCTCACCGAGGGTGCAATAATTCTCGGGGCAATTCTCGGTGTGCAGTTTGTTTTTAAAATTGTCAGCAGAAACATTTTTGAACGCTCAAAAGCTAAAATTGAACTGGGTCTGCGTTCTCACATATTCAAAACCGTGCTCAAAAAAGATTACAGTGCAGTTTCTGCCTTTCACAGCGGCGAAATTCTCAACCGCATTATCTCCGACGTGGGGGTTGTCACCGACGGAGTAATGAGCCTTTTGCCGAGGCTGGTTACTCTTGTTGTCCGCCTTGTGGTTGCCGTTGTGATAATGGCAAGCTTTGACCCGCTGTTTACCGCAGTGTTTGTGGCGGGCGGTGTTGTGCTCATCGGTTTTTCAAGGCTGTTTAAAGGCTATCTTAAAGAAATCCACAAAAAAAGCCAGGAATCTGACGGCAATGTCCGTTCCTTTATGCAGGAATCCCTGGGTGAGGTGCTTGTTATCAAGGTGTTCAATGCCTACAAGCAAATCGGCGAAAAGGTTGACCGCCTTATGGGCGAAAACTACCGTGTGCGCATCAGGCGTGCAACTGTGAGTATTTTTGCAGGCAGCGGAATAAACCTTGTTTTTACTGCAGGCCACTTGTTTGCAATCATATGGGGCGGCTACCGTGTGTATAACGGCTTTATTGACATCGGCGAAATGTCGGCAATTCTTCAGCTTGTTAATCAGATTCAAGGTCCATTATCTTCCCTTTCGGGCTTTTTGCCGTCGTTTTATGCAACAGTTGCATCTGCCGAAAGGCTTATGGAATTTGAAAATCTTCCCGACGAAAAAACCTCCGGTGAGAAGATTGACGACATAAACAGGTTTTACTCAAAGCTTCACTCAATCAATGTCAGTAACGTTACTTTCAGCTACGGCCGTGAAGCTGTGCTCGAAGAAGCAAGCTGTGAAATCAAAAAGGGTGACTTCGTTGCCGTGACCGGTATTTCGGGCATCGGAAAAAGCACACTTTTCAAGCTGATGATGGGTGTGCTGACACCTCAAAGCGGTGAAATTTCTCTTTGCGGTGAGGATCGTAGCGTTTCTGCGTGCAGCGAAACCCGCAGACTGTTTTCTTACGTTCCTCAGGGTAACCTTCTTTTTTCGGGAACACTTTATGAAAACATAACCTTTATGTCTGAAGGCAAAACAAAAGAAGAAATTGACGCGGCTATCCGCCTGAGCTGCTGTGATGATTTTATAAATGAGTTTGAGCAGGGTCTTGATACTGTTCTCGGCGAAAGGGGACAGGGTCTTTCCGAGGGTCAGGCTCAGCGCGTTGCAATTGCAAGGGCTATTCTTTATGATGCACCTGTTATTCTTCTTGATGAGGCTACCTCTGCTTTGGATGAAGCCACGGAAAAGCGGTTGATTGAAAACCTCAGAGAGCTTCAGGATAAGACGCTTTTGCTAATCACCCACAAAAAAGCGGCACTCAGCGTTTGCAACAAAGAGCTGAAAATCATTGACGGAAAAATCATTATTGAAAAAGCAGGTGAAAGTGATGAAAATTAAACCTGAATACAAGCTTCGCGAGGTCAGCGGAATGAATATTGTTGTTTCAACAGCAGGTATGGATTTTCAGGGTATCATCACCGTGAACGAAACTGCAAAATTTATATGGCGTATGCTCGAAAACGGTGCCGAAAAGAGTGAAATAATCTCTGCCCTTGCCAAGGAATGTAACGTTAGTGAGGCAGAAATAACGGCAGATGTTGAAGAGTTTTTGTCAACACTTGAAAGGGAGGATATAGTTGAGTGACATCCTCACTTTAAAGGATGCCGCCCCTGTGATTGAAGAGATTCTCCTCTCGGGCGGCAGGGTGAAAATTCTTGCCTCGGGCAAAAGTATGGAGCCTGTTATCCGCGACGGGCTTGATACCGTTGTGCTCAAAAAGGCAGAAAAGCCGCTTCGGAAAAACGATATTGTTCTTTTTAAAAGAGATAACGGAAGGCTTGTTCTTCACAGAATAATTGCCGTCAGCGGCACAGAAATCACTCTTCGCGGTGACAGCCAATGGACAACCGAAACCGTTGATGCTTCACGGGTTATGGGCGTTCTTGATGCTATTGAAAGAGGCTCTCAGGTTATAAAGGCTGAGAGTGAATATTTTGAAAAATATAAAAAATTTCTCCCCTTTATCAGGTGGAAAAACAGATTAACAAATTCAATTAAAATCAGATTAGGAGCAAAAAACAAATGATAAGCACAGTTAATGTAGGACTTCAGTATGGCGGCAGAGAGCTTTTTAAAAATGTTGATATGACATTCACCAAGGGTAACTGCTACGGCCTCATCGGTGCAAACGGAGCAGGCAAATCAACCTTTTTAAAAATTCTCTCAGGTGAAATTGAGCCTAACAAGGGCGAGGTTATCTACACCCCCGGTGAACGTCTTTCGGTCCTCAAGCAGAACCACTTTGAATTTGACGAGTTTTCGGTTATCCGCACCGTTTTGATGGGTAACCCCGACCTTTGCAAAATTATGGACGAGCGAGACGAGCTCTATTCAAAAACGGATTTGACCGAGGAAGAGGGTATCCGTGTTTGCGAAATTGAAGATGAATTTGCAGAAATGGGCGGCTACAGCGCAGAAAGTGATGCGGAAATTCTTTTGAACGGTCTCGGTGTTACAAATGAATTTCACTATCTGCAGATGAGTGAGCTCACCGACGCTATGAAGGTTAAGGTGCTTCTTGCTCAGGCACTTTTCGGCAATCCGCAGATTCTTCTTATGGACGAGCCCACCAACCACCTTGACATTGATGCAATAAGCTGGCTCGAAGAATTTCTTATTGAGCTTGACAGCACGGTTATTGTTGTTTCCCATGACCGTCACTTCCTCAACAAGGTTTGCACACACATTGTTGACATCGACTTCGGCAAAATTGCAATGTATGTGGGCAACTATGATTTCTGGTATGAATACACACAGATGGCTCAGCGCCAGCTTCGCGAACAGAATAAGAAAGCCGAAGCCAAGAAAAAGGAATTGCAGGAATTCATTGCCCGATTCAGCGCAAATGCTTCAAAATCCAAGCAGGCAACAAGCCGTAAAAAGCTTCTTGACAACCTTGTTATTGAGGATATTCCTGTTTCGTCAAGGCGTTTTCCGTTTGTTGATTTTAAGCCTGACCGCGAGGTTGGTAACGACCTGCTCACCGTCAGCGGAATTTCAAAAACCGTTGGTGAGAGAAAGGTGCTCGACAACGTAAGCTTTACCATTAAGCCAAGAGAAAAGGTTGCCTTTGTGGGTACGGACAGCCTTGCCAAGACCACTCTTTTCAAAATTCTTATGGGTGAAATTGAGCCTGACGAGGGCGAATTCAAGTGGGGTGTAACTACATCACAGTCATACTTCCCCAGCGACAACTCCGAATTTTTTGACGGCTGTGAGGACAGCCTTATAGATTGGCTGAGAAGATATTCTGATTTGATTTTTGAGTCTGACGTACGCGGTTGGCTCGGCAGAATGATGTTCTCGGGCGAGGAGGCCACCAAAAAAGCAAAGGTGCTTTCGGGTGGTGAAAGAGTGCGTTGTATGCTTTGCAAAATGATGCTTTCGGGCGCAAATGTTTTGTTGTTTGATGAGCCCACCAACCACCTTGACCTTGAATCAATCGCTTCCCTCAACAACGGAATTATTAAATTCCCCGAAACCGTGCTGTTCACCTCTCATGACCACCAGTTTGTGCAGACAATCGCAACGAGAATTATCGACGTGACAACAGGTAGTTTCTATGATAAGGAAATCACCTTCGACGAATATCTGGAAGAAATGGCAAACGCCTCCCTTGTGTAAAATGCAGAGAAAGTATAGCAAAAGCTCCCCTTGAGGGAGCTTTATTTATTATAAATATAATCTATTGCATCGCCGTCTTCGTGGATTCGCTCCACAGCAAAGCCTGCCTTCTCAAAGCATTTTTGTGAAGCTATATTACTCGGAAAAATCACAGCAGTTGCTCTTTTGATTTCTTTGCCCAGAATCTCTTTGCCGTTTTCAATAAGCTCTTTTATGAGACTTGATCCCTTCCCTTTGTTTCTCATTTTCGGAGCAATAAGCATTTCCATTATTACAAATAAATCTTCGTGACAGCCTATCGCAATTATTCCGAAGGGCTTGTTCTTTTCGTAAACGACCTTGCACCAGTAATTATGATTAAGTACGTTGCCGTCTTCGTTTTTCCAATATTCATAAAAGTCTTCCCAATCGTTGTCTATTCCCGTGAGCTTAACTGCTTTTTTATCAAGCCATTTTTCAACAAAGTTCATTTTCTTGGGGTTATAATCGGTCCAGCTAAAATTCACGCAAATCACCACACTTTTTTCTAAATAATAGCATATCCTGCGTTGAAAATCAAACACTACATCAGAGGTGGTAGTGTGAAATCATTATGGCAAAACGGCGTTGTTATGCCACGATTTGAACCTTTGAAGGGGAACGGCAAAACAGATGTGCTGATTATCGGCGGAGGAATTGCAGGCTTGTTGACAGCTTTTTTTCTGCAAAAGCGGAATATTGATTACATTCTTGTTGAAAAAAATACTCTGTGCACGGGGGTGTCGGGCAACACTACGGCAAAAATCACTTTTCAGCACGGACTTATTTATAATAAGCTTCTCAAAAAGCATGGACTTGTTTTGGCTAAGGCGTACCTTGATGCTAATCGCAACGCACTTAAAAAATACCGCGAGCTTAGCCGTGATATTGATTGCGATTATCAGGAGAAAAGCAACTTTGTTTACTCTCTCAATAATAGGCCCAAAATTGAAAAAGAGCTTGAAGCGCTTGAAAAAATCGGCTATACCGCCAAGCTTTGTGAGAAGCTTCCGTTACCCTTTGACACAGTCGGTGCTGTGGAATTTAAAAATCAGGCGCAGTTTCATCCGCTGAAATTTCTCAGCCAAATCAGCAAGGGGCTCAATATTTATGAAAACACCTTCGTCAAAGAAATGATTGGCAACACAGCGGTCACCGACGGGGGCAAAATAGAAGCCAAAAACGTGGTTGTTGCAACTCATTTTCCCTTTATCAACAAGCACGGACTTTATTCTCTCAAGCTTTATCAGCATCGCTCCTATGCAATTGCCCTTGAAAACGCACCTGATGTTGGCGGAATGTATGTTGATGAGAGCAAAAGTGGTATGTCTTTTCGCAATTACAGCGATTTGCTGATTGTGGGAGGCGGTGACCACAGAACAGGCAAACAGGGCGGAAACTGGCAGGAACTCAGGGATTTTGCAAGGGTGAAGTATCCGAACAGCCGTGAAAAATTTCATTGGGCGGCCCAGGACTGTATGACCCTTGACGAAATACCCTATATCGGAAAATACTCAAAGCATACGGACCGCCTTTTTGTAGCAAGCGGCTTTAATAAATGGGGAATGACAGGTGCAATGGCGGCGGCAGAAATTTTGTGCGATTTGATTGAGGAAAAAGACAATGAGCTTGCAAAGCTCTTTGACCCGTCGAGAAATATGCTGACCCCACAGCTTGCGTTAAACGGCTTTGAATCTGTCGCCAATCTTCTTTCGCTTTCAACCAAACGGTGTCCTCACCTTGGCTGTGCCTTGAAATGGAACGAGGCAGAGCATTCCTGGGATTGCCCCTGCCACGGAACAAGAATTGATGAGAAAGGAAGAATCCTTGATAACCCCGCAAACGGAAAATAAAAAGCTCCCTCACGGGAGCTTTTGTTATCCTAAAATATTCTGAAAAAATCCGCCTCGGTCGTCCATTGTTCCGCTGTCGGTCGGCGCTTCTGTGGACGGCTCCGTTGTGGTTGTGGGTTCAGCACCCCAAACGGTGAGAATAACCTGTGAACCCTTGGGGTAAATTGCACCGCTGTCAAGGCTTGACTGGTAAACCGTACCCTCGGTGTATCCGCCGGGATTACTCTTTTCAACCTTTGAAACCTTGTAGCTGAGCTTTTCAAGGGCAGCCTTTGCGTCGTTATAATCAACGCCTACAACACCTGCCGTGGGGAATGCAACATATTCAACACCCTTGCTGACGGTGAGAATAATTTTGCTCTTCTGGCCAACCTGAGTGCCGGGAGCAATGTTCTGGCTGATAACAACGCCTTCTTCAACAGTTTCACTGTAGGACTCCTGCTTTTGAATGGTGAAATTTGAGGTGTAATATTTGTCAGCCATAATGTCTTCAAAATCTTTGTTGAGGAATGAGGGAACCTCCACCATTTCCTGGTTTGCCGTGGGAGCGGTGGGCTCGTTGCCTGAGTCGGAATCGAGCAAGGCCAGGCAAACACCAACAGCAATAACAGCAATTGCAAGAATTGTAACAATAGCAATGATTGTCATATTTCTGCTCTGCTTTTTCTGCATTGCGGCACGCTTTTCGGCTGTGTCGGTTGCTTTTTCAGGTGCGGTGCGCTGGGTGGTACGGATTTTTTCAACATCCATTTTGCCTGCCGCGGCAACCGCGTTTGGAGAAGCGGAAAGCTCATCGCGAAGCTCGTCAACGCTTCTGATACGATCATCGGGGAGAATCTGCAATGCGTTAACAAGGCCGTTGATAACATAAGCAGGAAGCTGCTCTGCAAATTTGCCGGGAATCATCAGACGGTCGTTGGTAACACGCTCCTGAGCGTCGATGGGGTCAGTGCCGATAAGTGTGCGGTAAAGCACAGCGCCGAAAGCGTAAATGTCGGTAACAGGACCCTGTCTTCCCTCAAGGCCGTACTGCTCAAAGGCGGCATAGCCGGGGAAGATTTCTTCCTTGAGGTCGGTGTGTGTGGAACGCACTGCGCTGATGCTGAAGCCGGTGATGCGGATTTTTCCGTCAGGGGCAACAATCAGCGTGGAGGGCGAAATGCCTCTGTGCACAATACCTGAATTGTGGAGTGTTCCGAGTGTGGAAAGCACAGGCATAAGCATAGGTCTTGCTTTTTCCCAAGAGATGTAGCCTGAAGAATTGTTTCTCAGAAGATGCTCTCTGAGGGTGATGCCGTCAATATTTTCTGTTATGGCGTAGCAGGTGCCGCCGCCTTCGATTATGTTGTTAACTTTGATTAAAGCCGAAAGACCGTTAAGACGCATAAGCTTGCGCCAAAGCTCGGTGAAGCTCTGAAGATGCTCGCTGAAAATCTTTTCTTTTCCTTCGGCAGGTGAAACTGTGAGCATTTTGGGGTCACGCTGAGCAACACCTATGGGGAAGTACTCACGGATATTAACAGCCTCTCTTGCGGTGAGGTCAAAGCCCATATATGTGGCTCCGTCGCCGTTGAATTCAAGAAGCTTGCCTACAAGGTAGCGGTTGCCGATAACCGTACGCACAGGCAAATAATCGGCAGGCTGCTGAGAATCAACGTGGAAACCGCAATAAGGGCATTGCTTTTCAGCGCCGATTTCTTTCATACAGCTCATACATAAATTATCTGAATTTATCATAGCCGTCTTCCTTTCGCAGAAACTTTCATACATATTATACTACCACAAACCCGAACCTTTTGTCAAGAAATGGAAAGAGACCGCCTCGCGTAAGAAAACGGTCTCTTTTGTGTTTATTTT
Source organism: Clostridia bacterium (assembly GCA_017935265.1). GTDB lineage: Bacteria > Bacillota > Clostridia > Oscillospirales > Acutalibacteraceae > CAG-488. The sequence continues at coordinate 32,344 of JAGBHX010000005.1, forward strand.
CTGATTAAAAAAATCTGCGTTACTCCCGTGTCTACGGTTTTGAGCTTTGAGTCGGAATAAAGCTTCAATTCTCCGCCTTTTTGTGCGTATTCATCAGTTGCAGCAGCCGACTGATAATCCTTGATGTATGCAAACGAACCGGAGTCAACGGCAAAATATTTGGGGTCTATGCCCGAATCCACCGTTTCGGTTTCGCCGTTTTTGTAAAGGAGAATTTCAATATCTTCGTCAACCGTCTTAAAAGCAACCGCTTCGTCGGGATTGATGGCGATGAATTGAAGATTGTTTTCACAAACAAGAGCTGAGCCGTTTTCAGGGGTGAAAACGTAAAGGTCTGTTTTGTCACCTTCTGATTTTATATAATAGAGATTGTTTCCTTCTGTTTCAACGGAAATCACATTTTCGCTTATTAAAACAGCTTCGGAAATTTCTTTATTGCTTACGGTGTTGACATAAACATCATAGTCGGTGCTTCCTGCTTTAAGAGAGGTAACGATTTTATTCCTTCCCATAAAGGTGAAATTGCAGTCAGCAACCTTGCCTTCAGGGTCGAAGTCATAGGTCAGCACCTTATTGCCGTCATACCATGAATATTTGCATCCCACGCTGATTTCATAATTATCATTGAGGGCGGCAATAACGGAATCTACCGCATCGTCAATTGTTTTGGTGCTTGCCACTTTGTAAAGAGTGCTCATACTCAGCTTTTTGGATGAGTCAATACCCGAGGTTTTGAAAATAATCCTCGGAGCACCCGTGCGGGCAAAGGCGATGAGATTTTCAAGCTTGACACTTGAAGCGAGCTCCTTGCTGACCTGACCGTCATAAGCCTTGACCTTATATTCGGCAGAAACAGCAAGACCCAGATCAAGCTTATCAAGTGAGGCACGGATTTCATCACGCAGAAGCTTTTTGTTGTATTCAGCCATAGCACGGTTATATGCCTGCTCGTCAAGCTTTGTGCGCTTAAAGAAGAAGCCAACCGTTACAAGATAATCGCCCTTGTCAGGCTCTTTGACCACAGCATCCTTGTCATAATCGGGGTCATCAACAAAATCGTTCCAGTTAAGGTTAGCTTCATTTTTGACAAAGTAATACAGATTTTCTCCCGGAGCGTAATCATCAAGATAAACCTCGCTGACGTTGTCGGCAATTGTAATTCTTTCGCTGTCACCTGAATATTTGCAAAGAGTGTAAGCGTCGGAGTCGGACTCTTCGTTTGCCACGGTGAAGAAAATTTCCATAACCTCGTCGTTGCTTGTTGCTTTTACGTTTTCAACGTCGCCGAGAGATTCGGTTTCTTCACCGAAGCGTGTGCGGTAAAGCATAGTTGTGCCTGCACGCTCACGGGTGTAGTAGGCGATGTCACCCATAGGGGGTGCAAAGAATTCAGCGGCATCGGCAACAATCATTTTTGTTTCACGGCTTTCTGTGGAATAAAAATAATACTTCTGACTGCCGCTTTCACTTTTTTGATAATAAACAAAGCCGCCGCTTTTGTCCATAAACCAGTTTTCTTCAACTCCGCTGACGATAATTGAGCCTTTGTTTTTGACCGAGGTTCTTTTTGAAAAGTCGATTACACGAATGTCATATTTGCCTGTTCGTGAGTCTGTGTCCTGGGAGTAGACAAGAATCTTTCCGTTGTCAGAAAGCTTGAGCTGAGCCACGTTTTCAAGACGGATAACGTCTTTATTTTCAAGCATAACGCTGACACCTGAATCTTTTTCATAAACGGCAACAGCACCGTGAGTGAAATCGTCCTGGTGAAAAAATGCAAAATATATGCCTGCAAAAACACCGATAACAAGCAAAGCGATTATGGCTATTCTGCCATATTTTTTGAAAAGCTCTGTCTTGCCGAAAGGTCTTTTTGACGGTTCACTGTTTTCTTTTTCTTCTTGTGTTATTGTGTCGGTAACGTTGTCTTCAATTTCAATAATTTCACTTTGCTGAATGTCGTCAAGGGGCTGAATGTCAATTCCGTTTTTAAGCTCCCTTAAAACCGAAGAAAGCTCAGGGGAGGAATCCGCCTGAGCCTTTTTAACGTTATCGGGCTGTCGGTTATTATTCATAAGACACCCTCCGCATAATGCGTATGATTATTTTGCGTTGATTGCGGCCTTTGCCTTTTCAACGATGTTTTCTGCCGTAAGACCGTAAATCTTGAGCATTTCAACAGCAGGGCCTGAAGCACCGAATGTGTCTTCAACACCCACTCTCATAACGGGAACAGGGCAGCATTCACAAACAACCTCAGCAACAGCAGAACCGAGACCGCCAATAATATTGTGTTCTTCTGCGGTAACAATTGCGCCTGTTTCTTTTGCGGCGACAATAACAATATCTCTGTCGATGGGCTTGATTGTGTGCATATTGATAACTCTTGCGTTGATACCCTCGTTTGCAAGGGTTTCTTTTGCGATAAGAGCTTCGTTTACCATAAGGCCTGTTGCAATAATGGTAACGTCGTTACCGTCGCAAAGCTGAACGCCCTTGCCAAGCTCAAACTTGTAGTCAAGAGGGTTGATTCTCGGCACTGCAAGGCGGCCGAAACGAAGGTAAGCGGGGCCCTCGTAATCTGCCATTGCAAGCACTGCGGCTCTTGCTTCAACGTCGTCAGCAGGGTTGATGATCACCATACCGGGAATTGAGCGCATAAGAGCAATATCTTCACAGCACTGGTGGCTTGCACCGTCTTCACCAACGGAAATACCTGCGTGAGTAGCGCCGATTTTAACATTGAGGTGGGGATAGCCTACTGTGTTGCGAATCTGCTCAAATGCTCTGCCTGCGGCAAACATTGCAAAAGAGCTTGCAAAAACTGTGTAGCCTGTGGTGGCAAGACCTGCGGCAACGCCAATCATATTACATTCGGCAATACCTGCATCGAAAAACCTTTCGGGGAAAGCTTTTTTAAACATACCTGTTTTGGTTGCGGCGGCAAGGTCAGCGTCAACAACAATAACCTTGTCATTCATTTCGCCAAGTTCAACCAATGCCTTACCGTAAGCATCGCGGGTAGCAACTTTAATAATATCAGCCATAATTACGCCTCCAATTCTGCAAGGGCTGCCTGAAGCTCTGCCATTGCCTGATTGTACTGCTCCTCGTTGGGGGCGGCACCGTGCCAGGAGCACTGGTCTTCCATAAATGAAACGCCTTTGCCCTTAACGCTTTTTGCAATAATAGCTGTGGGCTTGCCTTTGAATTCAGCGGCGGCATTGAATGCGGCATCAATTTCATCAAAGGAGTGAGCGTGAATTTCTATAACATTCCAGCCGAAGGCACGGAACTTTTCGGGGATTGGGTAGGGGGAGTTAACCTCTGAAACAGAGCCGTCAATCTGAAGATTGTTGTTGTCCACAACGGCAACAAGATTGTCAAGACCCTTGGCTGAGGCAAACATTGCTGCCTCCCATACCTGACCCTCCTGAATTTCACCGTCACCGAGAACCGTGAAAACTCTGTTGGGTTTTTCACCCAATTTTGCGCCAAGAGCCATACCGACTGCTGTGGAAATGCCCTGGCCGAGAGAGCCTGTGCTCATATCAATACCGGGTGTGAGCTTCATACTGGGATGACCCTGAAGCATTGAGCCGGGCTTGCGAAGAGTTTTGAGCTCCTCAACAGGGAAAAATCCTCTGTGGGCGAGCACTGCGTAAAGAGCGGGTGCAGTGTGACCCTTTGAGAGAACAAAACGGTCTCTGTCTTCCCATTTGGGATTTTTGGGGTCGATATTCATATGCTCAAAATAAAGATAAGTAAGAATGTCGGCAACAGAGAGTGAGCCGCCGGGATGACCCGACTTTGCGTTGTAAACGCCCTCAATAATACCCATTCGTACTTTGCACGCTTTAATCTGCAACTGTTTTTTAATGTTAGCGTCCAAAATAACACCTCCGATTAGTTTGCTGATTTTTTGAGGGAAGCAACGAATGACGTGAAATATTCAGGCAATTCAGCCTCCAACTCAATATATCGTCCGTCACGGGGATGATTGAAACCAATCATTCCTGCGTGAAGGCATTGTCCGTTTAATTTGGTTACTCCGTTTTTCGGCCCGTAAACAGGGTCGCCCGCTACAGGATGACCGATGTGGGCCATATGAACTCTGATCTGGTGAGTTCTGCCTGTTTCAAGAGTAACTCTGAGCAGGGTGAAGCTACCAAAACGTTCAAGAACCTCGTATCTGCTCAGGGCGTTACGAGAATTTTTGTCGGTAACGCACATCTTTTTTCTGTCTTTGGGGCTTCTGCCGATAGGGGCGTCAACAATGCCCTCATCGTTTTTTATATTGCCGTGCACAACGGTCATATACCTGCGGGTAAATGAATGTTCCTTAATCTGTGCGGCAAGCTTTTCGTGAGCAAAATCGTTTTTGGCCACAATGAGAAGTCCGCTTGTGTCTTTGTCAATTCGGTGAACGATTCCGGGGCGGATAACTCCGTTGATGCCCGAAAGCCTGCCGTCACAATGATAAAGCAAGGCATTGACAAGAGTTCCGTCATAGTTCCCGGGGGCAGGGTGAACAACCATTCCTCGGGGCTTGTTGACAACCAGCAGGTCGTCGTCTTCATAAACTATGTCAATCGGAATATTCTGAGCTTCAATGTTGAGCTCCTTTAATTCAGGGGGAGTAAAGACAACCACGTCACCCGAGGTGAGCTTATAGCTTTTGCCCACGGGCTTGCCGTTGACAAGCACAGCCTTGTCTTCAATAACAGACTGAATGTGTGAGCGTGTAAAGCCCTCCGCCGCAAGGCTGAGTGCTTTGTCAATTCTCATGCCGATGAATTCATCTTCAGCGGTGAAAATCAGTTCATCCAACATTATCACCCTTGATTTTTTTAGCTTTGTAGTCCTTATAAATATCAAAAAGCAGATAACCTATGAGCATAAATGCTCCGCAGGTAACAAGAATATCAGCAAAGTTGAAAACGGGAAAATCTATGAATTCAACGCAGATAAAATCCACAACATAGCCGCGCATAACTCTGTCAATCAGGTTGCCTAATCCGCCTGAGATAATCATAACAGAAGTAACAAGTAAAAACTTGTTATTGATTTTTTTAATTATTATTGCAACAATACCGCAGAATATAATTATTCCGGTAATTATTGACAACAATACCGTGTTATCTGAAAATGAGCCGAATGCCGCACCTGTGTTCTGAACATATTCCCAGTGAAGAAATCCGTCAATAAAAGGGATTTCTTCAACGGGACGCAAATCTCTTTCAACAAAAAATTTGATAACCTGGTCAGCCACGGTCAGCACAGCCATTGACAAAAGACTGATTACAACGGCCATTATCTCTTGAAGAAGCCCTTGAGCTTTGAGCCGAATCCGCCGTCTTCATCATCGTCATCGTCGTCTTCGTACTCATCATCGTCATCGTAATATTCGTCGTCATCTTCATCGTCGTCATAGTATTCATCCTCATCATCGTCATCAGCAACGCCGAATCTGATTGAGTTGAGGTCAAATTTTATGCCGTCGTCAGAGTCATAACCGTCATCAACTTCAACGGTATCTTCTTCCTCTTCATCCTCATCTTCATATTCTTCATCGTCGTCAATGTAAGAATATTTTGAAACGGGAGTATCTTCAACATCGGCAAAAGCAGGAACATCAAGACCCATTCTTTCAAGCATTTCGTCTGTGAGCTCTTCTTCGGGCTCTTCAACAGCTTCAACAACTTCTTCTGCAGGTTCTTCAACAGCCTCAACAATAACGGGCTCATCATCAACCTCAACAGAAGCAATCATAACAGGCTCGTTTTCAACGGGAGGAGCAATAACGGGAGCTTCCTCAACAACGGGCTTCTCTTCTGCAACGGGAGCAACAGGGGCAACAACCTCTGCAGGCTCTTCTTTTACGGGTTCCTCAACGGGGGGCTCAACCTCAATCTCGGGGATTTTGGAAATGAGCTCAATATGTTCTCTGTAAAGGTCAAGAAGCTGCTTTTTGAAAGCATCTGCTTCTTTTTCAACAAGACCGAGTGCGGCCTGAGTTTTAATCATTCTGTCTCTTGCAACAACAGCCTGCTCTTTTGCGTCTGCAGTTGCATCTTCAACAAGGCGCTTTGCTGTGGCGTCAGCCTCAATGAGAGTAGCCTGAGCCTTAGTCTGAGCGGCTTCAACAACAGCCTGTGCCTTTGCTGCGGCTTCGGCTTCGATTTTCTTTGCGTTTGCAACGGCTTCTGCAAGCTGAGCCTCTGCCTTTTCGTTGGTTTCTCTCATAATCTGGTCAGCCATACGCTGAGCTGTGAGCAAAGCGGCGCGAATATTATCCTCGTCGTTTCTGTATTCTTCAACTCTTTCGGCAAGAAGGCTGATTTTCTTTACAAGCTCGCCGTTTTCCTTAAACATCTGCTCATAAGAGTCGGCAACAATATCAAAAAAGTCATCAACAGACTGGGCTCTGTAAGCGTTTTTGCCTGATGCTTCAAAATGATGGTTCTTAATTTTTGATGGTGTTAACATCACATAACCTCCTGTAAGACATAAGTCTTATCTTTTAAAATTTAATTAGAATAAGCCGTTAGTTGCGGAATTAACAACTTCGTCAAGAAGCTCACCTGAAAGGGGAACATTGTTGGGCGTGATGATATATGCTCTGCCTGCAACACGCTGAATTGTGGCATTATTGGCATAAGCAACACCTGAAAGGAAGTCGATAACTCTTACTGCCTCTTCTGTGGGGCAGGTTTCAAGGTTGAGAATTGCAATTCTCTTTTCGTTAAGAACATCGGCAACAGGGCCAACGTCTGCAAAGGAATCAACCTTTTTGAAAACAACGTGAGCCTTTGAACCGCCTGCTGCAGGGGCAGAGGTAGCCTTGAAATCAACCACGTTGTCTGAGCTTGATTCATACTGTCTTGCTTTGGGAGCAGAGAATCTCTTGCGGGGAGCGTAATCCTCTTCTTCCTCTTCCTGAACGTCTACGTCGTCGAGGTATTCTTCCTCAGACATAGAAAGTGACTTTTTAAGTGACTCGAAAAATCCCATAACATAATCCTCCGTTATCTGTAATTTCTTGCTCCGAATAACGCGGAGCCTATTCTGACCATGGTGGAGCCGCAGGCAATTGCGTCACAATAATCGCCGGACATCCCCATTGATAAAATATCCATACTAACATTATGTATTTTTTTTGCGCCAATGTCAATAAACAGACGGTGCATATTTTCAAAAAATGCACAATTTTTTGCGCTGTCGTCGCAAATCGGCGGAATTGCCATCAATCCTCTGACTTTTATGCCTTCGATTTCGGCAATTTCATAAACTGTTTCACCTATGCTTTCGGGGGTGAAGCCAAACTTGCTTTCTTCACCGCCGATGTTAATTTCAAGCATAATGTCGGTGGTGATGCCTGCTTTGAGTGAGGCCTTGCCGATTTCACGGGCAAGCCTAACGCTGTCAACACCGTCAATAAAATCAACATTACCCACAATCTGCTTAACCTTGTTTGTCTGCAAATGGCCGATAAGATGCTTCTCAATGCCGTCGAGGTTAAGCTCGTCACGCTTTGACATAAATTCCTGCACCCTGTTTTCACCGATTAAATCAAGGCCGAGGGAAAGAGCGTGGTTAATGTAAATCGGTTCAACGGTTTTGGTAACAGCCATAAACCTGACCTCTGAGGGGTCACGTCCGCATTTAACTGCAGCCTCGGTAATGCCGTGGGAAAGCTCCTTATAGTTTTCTTCAATGTCAAGAAAACGCTTATCAGTTAATGACTTTTCCGTCATATACATCCCTCCCTTTGATAACAACGTCGTCGTAAAGCTTAAGGCCGCGTCCGCCTGTGCGAGATGCACTTACTATAACATATTCTTCCTGAGAATATAGTATTTCCACTTCGATAAAGGATATGATTTTTCCTCGGAGAACGTAGACACCGCTGTTGTTTTCTTTGTCGAACCTTATTGCATTTGAAGGAATTTTATATCCGCTGTAGGACTGTTCAACAATCTCTACGTTTTCAATTCTCATATTTGCAAGAGTTTCGTTCATTAAGGTGGAGCTGAGAATCACCTTGAGCTTGCCGCTGACTGCTTCGGCAGATTCCACCTTCATGCTGACATTTTCAAGACCCTCGTCAGGGAAGTTGACGATAATGTTTTTGCCCACAGGGAAGCTCTTTGTATGCTTTGTGTCAACCACACCTGCAAGATACCAAAGATAGCTGCTCACAAGCTTGCCCGAAGCAGAAGCGGCTTCGGAGGGCTCGGCTTCAACGGCCTTTTCAATCTGCTCAATGGTGAGCTTGTCCGCTTCAGCATAATTCAGAGTGGTTTCATATCCGTCAAGGTTATTGATGTAATAGCCTGACGCGGGGGCTTCAACCTCGGTATATTTTACGTTTTTGCTTTCAAGGGAGTCAATTTCCTCTTTGAGTGTTGTGATTGCATCGCTGAGATCAATTGAACCCTCAGACATAATCTGCCTTGTTGCGCTTTTGTTGTTAAATTCCTCAACGCTTTTGGAAACGGTTGAAAAGTCGTTTCCAAAAATTTTGTTGAGAATGTCACCGTAAGCTGTCTGAATTTCATCGTTGAGCTTTTCAGAGCTTAATTCGTTAACACCGTTCTGATTGTTGAGAGTAACGAGTCTGTTGTATTCTTCTTTTGCGGCCTTGAGACGAGTATAAACTGAGGCATCGTCATTGTTGGCGCAGGAGATTGCAATGCAGTCGCCCTTTGCAACGCGCGTGCCGTCAACGGCAAGCGAAATTGATGTTCCGCCTGATTGGGAATTGACGGCGGTTTCATCACGCAGAACAAAGCCTTTAAAGTCAAATGTTTGCTCAATTGAAGCTTCTTCGGTGAGTCTTTCTGTGGAAACGGGGGAATATGTGTAGGCAAAAGCATTATAGGTCATATATGCAATAACAATAACGCTGAGAATGACAGCTATAATTTTTGTCCACGGTTGATTTTTGTTCAAGCTTATTCCTCCTTTAAAAAGTTATCTATTATATTGAAAGCGGCTTCCTGCAAAGCAAGAGGGTTTTCATATTCATCAATGTATAAGTGAATTGCGTTTTCGTTGCGACGAAACCAAGTGAGCTGGCGTTTTGCATAGCGTCGGGTGCTTTGCTTAAGAGAATCAAGAGCCTCCTGCAAGGTCTTTTCTTTGCTGAAATACGGGTCAAGCTCCTTATATCCGATTGCCTGGGCAGAGGTTATACCCTTGCTTTTTAAAAACTGCTCAGCCTCCTGCAAAAGGCCGTCGTCAACCATTTTGTCAACGCGGGCGTTTATACGGTTGTATAAAATATCTCTGTCGTGGGCGTCAAGGCAAAGGTAACAGGCTCTGTAGGGGCTTTCGTTAAGACGTGAACGACGGTTTTGCTGCGTGACAGTAATGCCCGAGGTGTGCCACAGCTCCAACGCTCTGACAATTCTTTTTGTGTTGATTTCTTTAAGGCTTGCCACATATTCGGGGTCGATGGCCTTGAGCTCTTCAATGAGTGCGTCAATGCCTTCGCTTTCGGCTCTCGCCATAAGCTTTGCTCTTAATTCAAGGTCAACCTCGGAGTCGGCAAGCTCAATGTTTTCAACAAGGTTGTCAATATAAAGCCCTGTTCCGCCCACAATCACCGCAATTTTGCCCCTTGAAGTGATGTCTTTGATTTTTTCTTCCGCAAGGAGCTTGAACTGTGCCACGGAAAACCGTTCACTCGGGTCGATTATATCAATCAGATGATGCAGAATGCCGTCAGCTTCTTCTTTGGTGGGCTTTGCCGTTGCAATGTCCATACCCTTGTAAATTTGCATAGAGTCGGCAGAAATAACCTCGCCGCCAAATTTTTTGCAAACGGCAATGCCGAGGCTTGTCTTGCCGGAAGCGGTAGGTCCGGCAACAACGATAATGGGGATTTTCTTCATTTTGCCGTACCTCCTTTGTATTAAATCCTTCCGAAATTCTTTTCGAGCTCTTTTTTGCTCATTTCAATCATAACGGGTCTGCCGTGAGGGCAGTATCTCACGTCGGGCATTGAAAGAAGCTGTTCCACAAACTTCTGCTGCTCGTAGGCGGTGGTTTTGTCGCCTGCCTTCACAGCCGCCCTGCAAGCTGTTGAATGATAAATCCAGTCAAGCTTTTCGGGAATCATATCTTTTTTGTTGTCTGCAAGGTAGCCTGCCAGCTCAATTACCACAGGCTCAATGTCACCGTTTTCGATGTATGTGGGGCACTCGGTCACAATAACCATACCCTGACCGAAATCCTCCACGCAGTAGCCTGCTTTTGAAAGAATGTCGGTGTTTTCAAGCAAGGCGTTATATTCCTCCTTGCTCAGCATTACGGTAACAGGGGAAAGGAGCATCTGGCTTTCAACACCGTTCTGCTCTTTTTTCAGAGAATTGAAAATAATTCTTTCATGGGCGGCGTGCTTGTCAATGACCAGCATTTTATCGCCCTGTTCAACGAGAATGTATGTTTTAAAGGCTTCACCGATTACTCTGAAAGGCTCAACCAGAATAACGGACTCGGGCTCCTTTTCTTCCTCAGGGGGAGTCAGCACTTCGGTGACAAGCTCTTCTTTTTCCTCTATTGGTGTTTCTTTGATTAACGGGAGAGTTACGGCGTCTTCAGCAATCGCTACTTTGCTTACGGTAGGGTTGTTGATAAGTAAATCATCGTCACTCTGAACGGCTTTGTTTTCTTTTTCGCCGCTTTCAACTCTGAACACAGTCTCGGCAGGCTTGGGGGTAACTGTCACTCTTGGGGTATCAGGTGTAACCGGCTCAACAACTTTAACCGGCTCAGGCTTTTTCGGTGGCTCCGGGCGTGTGTCCAGGCGGATAAACGTCTGCTCTGCCTTGGGAGGCTGAGGCATCTGCTGCTGAAGAACCTTCATCTGCGCCTTTTTTTCAAAGCTCATCTGAGGGCGGGTGTCACCGCTTTCAAGGGCGAGCTTGGCGCAGTAATATACCGCATCAAAAATCTTCTTTTCGTCGGCGAAACGGACTTCAGTTTTTGCAGGGTGAACGTTGACGTCAACTGCCATCGGGGGAATTGCAAGGTTGAGCACGCAGGCAGGGAACTTGCCTACCATAATTGCGTTTTTGTATGCTTGCTCAAGTGCCGCCATAGCTGTTCTTGTTTTAATAAGTCTTCCGTTAAGGAAGAAAAACTGCATTGTGCGGTTGGCTCTTGCGTGAACGGGCTTTGAAATGAAGCCGTCTACCTTAATGCCGTTTAATTCATATTGGCAGGGGATAAGTCCCTGAGAAAATTCCTTGCCGAAAATTGCGTGGATTGCACTTTGGATTTTGCCGTCACCCGGGGTGGAAAGCACTTCTTTGCCCTCACGGATAAAGCGGATGCAAACCTCAGGGTGAGACAGGGCAATTCTGTCCACAACACCTGCCACGGCATTTGCCTCGGTAACGTCTTTTTTGAGGAATTTCATTCTTGCGGGAGTGTTGAAAAACAAATCTCTCACAACAATGGTTGTTCCTTTGGGACAGCCTGCATCGTCAAGCAAAGCTTCCTGCGAGCCTTCAATCACATAGCGTGTGCCGATTTCTTCTTCCTGAGCTCGGGTGAGCATTTCTACCCTTGCAACAGCGGCAACAGAAGCAAGCGCTTCACCGCGGAAGCCGAGGGTAAGGATTGAATCAAGGTCGTCGGCAGAAGAAATTTTGCTCGTAGCGTGGCTGATGAATGCTTTTTTGATGTTGCTGCGGTCAATTCCGCAGCCGTTGTCGGTTATTCTTATGTAGGTGATACCGCCCCTGCGGATTTCAACGGTTATGAGCGTTGCACCTGCATCAATGGAGTTTTCCATAAGCTCTTTGACAACGGAAGCAGGTCTTTCAACCACTTCGCCTGCGGCAATAAGCTCGGCAACGTGTTGGCTGAGTATGTTGATTTCGGGCACGGTGTTCACCACTCTTTCAATATCTTTGATTTATATTTCTTTTGACTTTTTAACTATATCGTAAAGCTTCTGCATTGCTTCAATGGGGGTAAGGGTGTTGACGTCAATTTTTTTGATTTCTTCAATCAGCTCTGTGCCGACCTCATTTGAAAATGACATCTGGAGCATATCCTCTTCCTCAACGGTGGCAGAGGGTGGAACGGTAACACCTGTTGCTTCAAGCTCTTTGAGAATTGCACGCGCTCTTGTAACCACGTTGTTTGGCACGCCTGCAAGCTTTGCAACCTCGATGCCGTAGCTTCCGTCGGCACCGCCGGGGATGATCCTTCTTAAAAACGTTATGTCGTCACCGCGTTTTTTAACTGCGATGTTATAATTTCTTACGCCGTCGAGCTTTGTTTCAAGCTCGGTGAGCTCGTGATAATGAGTTGCAAAAAGTGTTTTTGCGCCGAGACGCTTTTTATCGGCTGTATGTTCAAGCACGGCTCTTGCAATGCTCATTCCGTCAAAGGTTGAGGTGCCTCTGCCTATTTCGTCAAAAATAAGCAGGCTCTTTGATGTTGCGTTTTTGAGAATGTTTGCAACCTCGCTCATTTCAACCATAAATGTTGACTGGCCCGAAGCCAAATCATCAGACGCACCGACTCTTGTGAAGATGCTGTCAACAATGCCGATTTCGGCACTGCCTGCAGGCACAAAGCAACCGCACTGCGCCATAAGCACAATCAGCGCAACCTGGCGCATATAGGTGGATTTACCTGCCATATTGGGGCCTGTGATGATTGCACAACGGTTATTGTCACAGTCAAGCACCGTATCATTTGGCACAAAGGGTGAATCCTTGAGCATTTTTTCAACAACGGGGTGTCTGCCGTCTTTTATGCTGATAATCGGCTTTTCTGTGATGATGGGGCAGACGTAATTGTTTTTAACAGAAACCGTTGCAAAGGAACAAAGCACGTCAAGGCTTGCAAGGGCGGAGGCGGTTTTCTGAATTCTGAAAAATTCATCTGCAACCTTTTTGCGGATAACGGTGAAAATTTCATATTCAAGCTTAACAATTCTTTCCTGTGCGCCGAGAACCTTTGATTCAAGGTCTTTGAGCTCGCTTGTGATGTAACGCTCGCAGTTTGCAAGGGTCTGCTTTCTTATGTATTCCTCGGGAACAAGCTCCTTAAAGGAGTTGGGAACTTCAATGTAGTAGCCGAAAACTCGGTTGTAGCCGATTTTAAGCTTTTTAATGCCTGTTCTTTCCTGCTCGTCGGTCTGCACCTTTGCAATGTAGCCCTTGCCGTTTACAACAATGTCACGAAGCGAATCAAGCTCGGCATTGAAGCCGTCTTTAATCATTCCGCCTTCGCGCACGGTGAAGGGCGGGTCCTCGCAAATTGAATTTTCAATCAGCGAAAGCACATCTTCAAGCAGGTCGATGTCATTTTGAATGTCACCTAAAAGCGCACTGCCGAAGGAAGAAAGAACGTTTTTGATTTCGGGCAGCATCCTTACGGTTGCCGCAAGTGAACGAAGCTCTTTGGCATTGGCTGTTTCATAAACAATGCGCGCCATAAGTCGTTCCATATCGTTAACGGAAGAAAGTGATGTGATAATCGTGTCAAGCTCAACGGGGCTTTCGCAAAGCTCACCCACCGCATTATGGCGGCGTGTGATTTTGGCAGGGGAGATGAGAGGCTGTTCAAGCCAGGAACGGATAAGCCGCTTGCCCATTGCCGTTTTTGTTTTGTCAAGCACCCAGAGGAGCGTTCCTCTCTTTTCACGGTTGCGCATGGTTTCGGTCAGCTCGAGGTTTCGCCTTGAGCTGATGTCAATTTTCATAAATTGCGTATCGGAGTAAAAATCAACGCTTCTGATGTTGTCAACACCTGTTTTCTGCACCTGATGAAGATAACTCAGCGCAGTACCGAGAGCGATAATGCACTCTTCACCCGAAATGCCCATATCCTCGGCGCTTTCTTTTTTGAAATGAGAAAGCACGGTTGCCAGATTCTGAGTGTAATCGAGTGCGGATTCGTCAATTCCGTCTGCCATACAGCCCAGGCGGTTTTTGATAAAATCCTTAACCTTTGAGCTTGAAATAAGCTGTGGATTATATAAAATTTCAGACGGCATAAATTTGCCCAGCTCGTTGATGATTTTTGAGTCAACGTCTTTGTCCTCAAGCTGGGTGAGGCTCACAGCACCCGTTGAAACGTCGGCAAAGCAGATGCCTGCCTTTTTGCCGTTGAGAATGATGCTGGCAAGGTAATTGTTTTTGCCCTCGTCGAGCATATTGCTTTCAATAACCGTGCCGGGGGTGAGCACTCTTACAACCTCGCGGCGAACAATACCCTTTGCCTGAGAGGGGTCTTCCATCTGCTCGCAGATAGCGACCTTGTAGCCCTTGGCAACAAGACGGGCAATATATGAATCAACGCTGTGGAAAGGAACACCGCACATAGGAGCGCGCTCTTCCTGACCGCAGTCGCGCCCTGTCAGAACAAGCTCAAGCTCACGGGACACAACCTTGGCGTCTTCAAAAAACATTTCATAAAAGTCACCCAGACGGTACATAAGTATGGTGTCGGGGTAATCTTTTTTTGTTTCAAGATATTGCCTCATCATAGGCGTCATTTCTGCCATCTTTTTCACATTCCTTGTTTTATTCTTGAAAATCCGTCAGGGAGATTATTCTCCGCAGTTGCTGCTGCAGGAAGCACAGTTGCCTGAACAGCCCTGCTCCTGATATTCGCAGGTTTTGGGGTCTTCGCCCTGAGCGCAGAGAGTGAGAATGCCTGTAATTTTTTTCATAAGAGCGTCAAGGCCGTTCTTTGCGTTTTCAAAAGCAATCATATTGGGGTTTGCCATAACCTGACGGTAAACCTCTGAAAACTCTTTGTCATAAGCGGCAAGCTTTTCTTCGTTTGAATCCTCTTTCATTGCCTCGTGCTGATAAGACATATGAATGAGCTGGATTTTGCTGATAAGCTCGTTGAGCTCGTCATCCTGCTCGTTGGCCTTTCTTGCTTTATTAAAAGCTTCATAAGCGGGGTCCTGCTGAATTGCGGCACCCAATTCTCTTGTGAGTTCGATAATATCCATTTTTGTTTCTCCTTTATATTTAAATAAATTATTCAACCAATTCTCCGCGGACAATCCATGTCAGCGGCTCTGTTACCAAAACGTCGCAGAATTCACCGATTATTCTGCCCTCAACGGTGTCGGGGAATTCAATCATAACGTTTCCGCCTGTTCTGCCGTTGAGTACGCCTTCACGGGCATATCCCTCGCAAAGCACGCGGTAGGTTTGGCCTTTCATCAATGCTGTGCGTTTGCCTGCAATGGACTCCTGCAAATCGCAAAGCTCTTTGAACCATCTGCCTTTTTCTTCCCGCGAAACGGGGTCGGGCATTGCTTCGGCCTTTGTGCCTTTTCGCGGTGAAAAAATGAATGTGTAAAGGGAAGTGAAGCTTACATATTCAAGCAAGGATAATGTATCCTTGAATTCTTCATAAGTTTCGCCGGGGAAGCCTACGATTATGTCACTCGTCAGCGAAATGTCGGGCATAACCTTTTTGGCATAATCCACGAGCTCCATATATTTTTCTCTCGTATAGCCGCGGTTCATTTCTTTGAGCACTCTGTTGTTGCCGCTCTGGAATGGAAGATGGAAATGTCTTGCAACCTTCCGGCATTTGGCCATTGTGTCAAGAAGCTCTTTCGTGCAATCCTTGGGGTGAGAGGTCATAAAGCGGATTATAAAATCTCCGGGCAAAGCGTTGATCATTTCAAGAAGCTTTGCAAAGTTGATGTCACACTCAAGGCTTTTACCGTAGGAGTTTACGTTCTGACCGAGCAGGGTGATATCCTTACAGCCGTTTGCGATAAGCTCTTTGGCCTCTTTGATAATTTCTTCGGGCTCGCGGCTTCTTTCGCGGCCTCTTACGTAAGGCACAACACAGTAAGAACAGAAGTTGTTGCAGCCGTACATAATGGGAAGCCAGCCCTTGATGTTGCCGTCACGGTGAACGGGAAGATTTTCGGCAATAACACCGTCACTGTTTTCGGAAGAAAACACTCTTTTTCCTGAGCGCAGAACTTTATATAAAAGCTCGGGAAGGGTGTGGATTACGTGAGTGCCGAAAACGAGATTAACGAAGGGATAGCTCTTTTGGATTCTTTCGCACACGTGCTCCTGCTGCATCATACATCCGCAAAGGGCAATGATGAGGTCGGGGTTTTTCTTTTTAACGTTTTTCAAAGCACCGACGTTGCCGTATATACGGTCTTCAGCGTGTTCACGGATAGCACAAGTGTTGTATAAAACAAGGTCGGCCTCGTTCACGTCGTCGGTGAAGCCGTAACCCATTGATTCAAGCAGACCTTTAATTCTTTCACCGTCGGACACGTTGCCCTGACAGCCGTAGGTGTGAACCATTGCAAGGGGAGTTCTGCCGCCGAGCTTTGCCGAAATAATTTCTTTGGCAAGGAGCGCGAATTCCTTTTGCTTATTGAGTTCTTCCTCGGGAACAAGGTAGTTCTTTTTTGAGTTATCTGAGCTCAAAAGCGACACCTCTCTTTTTAAACTTCATAACTAAAATATTATACATTATTATTATAAAATTTGCAACAGTAAATGATGTAAATTTTGCTGATTTTTAAAAGTATCTTAATGGCAGATTATGAATAAAATTTCAGGTGTTTTTTTAAATTTCCAAGCAAAAATATTTACAGAAAAATTTTATTTGGGAGAGTGATTTTTTGGCTGTGATACAGTTACCTGAATATATTTACACGGGAATGGACTCCATTGGCCGTGTTTTTGACAATAATTATAAAAATATACTTTTGTTAACAGACACCGAGGTTGAAAAATCTTCGTCGGTGGTGTCTGCGTTTTTTCAAAAAGCACAGAAGCATTCCGCAAGAGCAGAGCACATTGCCTGCAATGACCCTGCCGAGCTTTTTTCTCTCATACAGGAAAAGCTCGTTGACGAAACGCCGGAAATTGTTGTTGCCCTTGGCGACGGTAAAATAATTGACTGTGCTATGGCTGTTTCTTCTATGTCAGGTATTCCCTATTGCGCTGTGCCTCAGGTGGCCCCCACCGCGCTGTGGGAAAGCGACAACGTAGAGGCTCACCTGAGCAGGAAAATTCCGTCTGTGTGCATACTTGACCCCGATATGATTGTAGGCTCTCATTCGGCAAAAATTGCCTACGAGGGCCTTGGCATGCTTTCCCTTTGCACCGAAAGCTTTCTCTTGGCAGGGGACAGGTATGTGAAAGCTGTTGCCGAAACGGCATTCGGTCGGATTTATGAAAATCTTTTTGATGCTTTCAGAGGTGAAATTTCCGCAAGAGAAAACCTACTTGAGGGAATGTATTGGGCATATATTTCTTTTGTAAACAGTCACGATTTCTCCTGGGAATCACCTTGCTACCGTCTTTGTGAATTTTTCAGGCCCTTCGGAATTGACGGACTCAGTCTGCTGGCGGTTTCCTGTGTGCAGATTATAAAAAGCATCTGCAACAAAAACGCGGACAGCCTGCAGCAGCTTGCCCAAAGGCTTGACATCACACCGCAAAAGGAGCTTTCGGGATTGCTTCTTGTTGAAAAAATCCGTCAGCTCAGAGCAAAAATGTCGGTTCCGTCCTGTATAAAAAACATTGGCGCTGATGAAGAAAAATTTCTGCTTCTGAGCGATGAACTCAGTGAAGAGGACAAGCAGATGTTTTTCGATTGCTACTATTCGGATTATTTTAATTCAAAATTAGAAGAACAGGTCTTTCGGGGCAGTTGACATTTGCTTGCTTAAAATGATATAATTACCCCGAACAAAGAATAAAGGGGCTCATTTTATGAAAATTACTTTAAAAGCATTGTCCGTGCTTCTTGCTTTGGCGATGATGTTTTCGGTTTGCTCAGGCTTTTCCGCTGTTGCGGCGCCGAGGCTTACATCAATAAAGGTGGTAACACTGCCTCAACAGACCAAGTTTTACCGCGGAGTTGACTGGGATTACGGTGTATGGGACCAGCCCAATGACCTCGGACCGTGGGTGTGGGTTTCAAACTCAAGAATCAGCTTTTTGAGAAATCCCGGCAGCGGATACTACCAGGAAACAGGTATGATAAATGCTTCAGGGCTTGTGATCGAGGCAAAGTACTCCGACGGAAGCAAAAAGCAGATAGCCTACAAGGAAACAAAAAAGAGCGACGGCACATATACCCAGAATATTATCATTTCACCTGAAAAAGGAAGCTACAAGGTTGGCAAAATGAAGGTTGAAGTGTGGCTCCTTGAGGATTACCGTTACTATGACACCTACGAAATTGAAATTGTTGACAGACAAAAGGGCGACGTTAACGGTGACTCAAAGGTTAACTCTCAGGATGCGTTGCTGGTGCTTCAGCATTCGGTTTCACTTACAACACTTAATTCAACACAGAAGCAGTTTGCTGATATGAATAACGATAAAAAGTATAACAGCAGCGATGCTCTTGCAATTCTTCAGAAAGCAGTCGGCAAATAACAAAAAACAATTCACCTGTCAAACGGCAGGTGAATATTTTTATGCAAAAAAAGAGAGCCGTTTTCACGACTCTCTTAAAATCAGAGAATATAAATTGTAACGCTTCTTCTTCCGAACTGTGTGCACATTGCATCGGTGGGCATATAAAGGTCACAGAGTGTTGCACGGCTGCCGGTCCATTTTGTAAATCCGCCGGTGTCCTCTGCAAATGCGTAACCGTAAACATACTTGCCGTCGTTTGAAACAATCCACATAGCTGTGTGGTAAGGAATCTGCTTGGGGTTAACCGCAACGTAGCCGGGCTTAACTGCCTTGCCGGTAGCGGTTCTTGTTCCGCAATGATATGCAGAAGCTGTGCCTACAATCTTTTTCTTGTATGAAGTGGGTGTATTGTTTGCTGTGAGTTCAAGTGATGCAGGGGGAGTGAAAACTGAAATTGTCTTAACGCCGTTTGCAAGCTTAACACCGCCGCCTACCGTAACTGATGCTGAAGCGGCCTTCTTTGTGCCTACGAGCTTAATCTGCTCAACGGGCTCTCTTGTAACAACTGTTTCAACAAGAGTTGATTCGGCAAGCTCACCGTCAATATATTTATCTTCATAGGTGAGAACCTTTTCGCCGTTTACACCTTTTTGCTTGATTTTGGACTGACCCTTATTGAGGGTGCTTGTTTTTTCTGTTTTTTCTTTGAATTTGATTTCCTGAGTTTCTTTGCGCTCAACGTATTCAACTCTTGTGATTTTGATTGAGCAGTTGCTTGTGAGAACCTCGTCAAGAGGACGTGAAACAATATCATCGTCATCTGCTGTGATAACAGCAATGTCAAGTGCATCGGCAACTGTGCCCTTTGTCATATGAACTGTTGCAATGTCGCCGTCAACTGAAATCATAACAGAAAAAGCTCTGTTGATTGTGATAACAAGGTTTTCTGAAACGTAATCGGTCAATTCGCAGCCGCTTACTGTGTCGTAGGGGCTCATTTCAAGACCTGCCTGGCTGATTGCATCTGCAACTGTGCCGTGAGCTTCAATTTTATATTCTTTTGCGCCGTCAACCACTGTAATGTCACAGATTGAATTGACGCTGATAATGCCGCGGCTTGCAAGCTCGCTGTCATCAATGTGGCTGTCTTTGTCAATTTCAAGGCCGCTCTGAATGAGGATGTCGCCTGTGGTTGTGCGGTGAGTTGTAACTTCATACTCGATGCCGTCAAGAATAACCTTAACGGTGTTTGCACCTGAAACTGTTGTTAAAAGGCTTGCCATACAAAGCACAAGGCAGATAACAGTTGTGCTGATTCTGATTCGTGCGTCATATATGCGCTTGCCTATGTTTTTG
Organism: Clostridia bacterium; assembly: GCA_017935265.1. Lineage (GTDB taxonomy): Bacteria > Bacillota > Clostridia > Oscillospirales > Acutalibacteraceae > CAG-488. The sequence continues at coordinate 52,107 of JAGBHX010000005.1, forward strand.
ATTTTGTCAGACATTTTTAAAATAACTCCTTTTCTGCGGCTTTCGCCGTGCAGGTGGTATATTCTTGGAATGTGCTATTTGCAGTTTTACCCGCAACGTGGGTTATTATAGTGAAGTTATCACGAAGTGTCAAATAAAAATAAATTTGTTTTTTGTTAATATTGCACAAAACGAACAGCGCAAAATTTGATTTTAAAAGTCTTAACACGTAAAAACAGGGTTTTTTATTGCGATTTTAGAAAAAACTTTTGTGAAAAACCGAAAAAGTTACAAATGGTTACAAAAACGACTCAAATTTAAGAGAAATTACAGAATTTTGTAACTTTTAGTTCTCAAAAAGAAAATAATGTTACAATTTATTATAAAATAGCCGTTGAAGAAAGCTTGATTTTATGATAGAATAATTTGGTGAATACTTCTTTGAGGTGATTTTTTGGCAGTACCAAAGCAAAACATCAGAAACTTTTCAATTATTGCTCATATAGACCACGGCAAATCTACTCTTGCAGACAGAATGCTTGAGCAGACTCAGTCCGTTGCGCTCAGAGATATGACAGCTCAGCTTCTTGACAATATGGATTTGGAGCGTGAGAGGGGAATCACAATCAAGGCTCACGCCGTAAAGCTTGACTATAAAGCAAAGGACGGTCAGGATTATGTGCTCAACCTTATTGATACGCCCGGCCATGTGGACTTTAACTATGAGGTGTCACGCTCTCTTGCTGCCTGCGAGGGTGCGGTGCTTATTGTTGACGCTTCTCAGGGCATTGAGGCTCAGACTCTTGCTAACACCTATCTTGCTCTTGACCACGACCTTGAGATTATTCCCGTTATAAATAAGATAGACCTCCCTGCGGCTGACCCCGAGGGAGTTGCAAGGCAGGTTGAAGACGTTATCGGTCTCGACTGCGAGCTTGCACCCAGAGTTTCGGCAAAAACAGGTCTCAATGTTGACCAGGTGCTTGAAAGAATTGTACAGGACGTACCTGCCCCCAAGGAGGCTGATGACTCCAAGCCTCTTCGTGCATTGATTTTTGACTCCGTCTATGACCCGTACAAGGGCGTAATCGTTTACGTTCGCATTATGGACGGCAAAATCAAAGCAGGCGACACAATGAGGATGATGGCAACGGGTGCAGAATTTACCGTTGTTGAGGTCGGCTATATGCGTGCCACCTCAATGGAGCCTGCAAAGGAGCTTACGGCAGGCGAGGTTGGTTATATCACCGCCTCAATCAAAACCGTCAGCGATGCTCAGGTGGGTGATACCGTAACAACCGTGCAAAATCCCGCAAACGAGCCGCTTCCCGGTTACCGCAAGGTCAACCCTATGGTTTTCTGCGGAGTTTATCCTGCAGACGGAGCAGATTATGAAAATCTCCGCGACGCATTGGAAAAGCTCCGTCTTAACGATGCTTCTCTTTCTTATGAGCCCGAAACATCAGGTGCATTGGGCTTTGGCTTCCGTTGCGGATTTTTGGGCCTGCTTCATCTTGAAATTATTCAGGAGCGCCTGGAAAGAGAATATAATCTTGACTTGGTAACAACAATTCCAAGCGTTGTTTATAAAATTTATCTCAATGACGGCTCGGTGATTGAAATTGATAACCCGACCCATTATCCGGACCCTGCAAGCATTTCCTACAGCGAAGAGCCGCTGGTTGATGCTCACATCTATTCACCTCAGGAATACGTCGGTGCAATTATGGATTTGTGTCAGGACAGGCGCGGTGTTTTCAAAAATATGGATTACATCACCACGGAAAGAGTTGATATTCATTATCTCCTTCCTCTTAATGAAATTATTTATGACTTTTTCGATGTTCTTAAATCGAGAACAAAGGGATACGCTTCTTTTGACTATGAAATTGCAGATTATCAGCGTTCAGACCTCGTAAAGCTGGACGTTTTGCTCAACGGCGACACAATTGATGCGCTTTCATTTATAATACACTCGGAAAAAGCATATGCAAAAGCGAGAAAAATTGCAGAAAAGCTCAAGGAGCACATTCCGCGCCAGATGTTTGAAATTCCTATTCAGATTGCTATCGGCGGCAAGGTAATTGCCCGTGAAACAGTTAAAGCAATGAGAAAGGACGTTCTTGCAAAATGCTACGGCGGCGACATCACCCGAAAGAAGAAATTGCTCGAAAAGCAAAAAGAGGGTAAAAAACGTATGCGCCATTTCGGTACGGTTGAAGTTCCGCAGGAGGCTTTTATGGCGGTGCTCAAACTTGATGAATAATTTTTGTGCAACTTTTTCAAAAAATGTATTGAAATTCGATTCAAACTTATGCTATAATGCAGTTATATAATCCAGAAGGAGGTATTAGATGGCTAAGGAAGCAACACAGACTCAGGTCGCAGAAGAAAAAGCCAACCGACAAATGCCCAAGTCAAGGCGTTACGTTGGCAGCCGTGAAACCACAGCTTACATTCTTTTCGACATATCTCAGTCTTTAAACCTCGGCTCTAAGGATGCTTATTTCGTTACCGACGTTCTTGTTGTTGCCCTCAGATGGCAGACAATCATCAACGCTATCGCCAGTGTATGGGACATTGTAAATGACTTTTTCCTCGCTGCATTGGTTGACAGAACAAACACCCGTTTCGGTAAATTTAAGCCCTATCTTATTTTGTACGCAGGTCCCGGTGCCGCATTGAGCATTTTCTACTGGGCCATGCCCGCAATTTTCCCGGGCGCGGCGGCAACGTATATGCCGAAGATAATAGCGTTCCTGCTATTTAAAATTATCAACGACATAGGCGGCACGGTGTATAATATCGCCAAAACAGGTATTCTGGCAACAATTACCCCCGACACTGTTGACAGAACAAGACTTATCAACCAGACTAACCTCATTTCCAGTTTGGTTGAAAACATTCCGAAGCAGGCAGTTACAATTTTCATCGACCTTGTTAACAACGGCGTTATGAAAATTCAGATGTCAACCCTCTTCGTTGTAATGGGTGTTGCAACTGCTGCTGCAGCAAGTGCTCTTTCCTTCTATTTCTCTCTTGTATGTAAAGAAAGAGTTCTTCAGGCTGTTGAAAAGCCCAACTACAAGCAGGCTTTCACATCACTTTTCCGTTCAAGACCGTTGATGCTGCTTGCTCTTTCCGATATGCTTGCCAACTTCGGCAGCGTAAGCACAAGCACATCGCTTTATTACATCAACGTTCTCAACTTCAGCTCAGCTGAGTTGGTTGTCGGTATTCCCGGCATGTTCGTTACATATGCCAGCTACACCTATGTTACAAAGCTCAGAGAACACTTCTCGACCAAGGCTTTGTGGATTTTCGGTGACCATTTCGGCAACTTCCTTTTGCTTCTTGTTTTCGGCTTCGGCTCAATCAACAAGAACTACTCAAAGACATGGACAATGCTTATTGCATTTATGATTCGTGAAACTGTATGGAACGGTGTTTACGCTTTGCGTAAGGTTATTCCCACAGAAATCGGTAACGAGGTTATCGACTACGGTGAATGGAAATACGGCTACCGTACAGAAGGTACAACAGGTCTTGTTAAAGACCTTGCAAGTAAAATCGTCGGTTCAATCGGCGGTGTTCTCAGCACAGCATTGCTTCAGGCTATCGGTTACAGACAGGGTCTTAAACCCGGTCAGCAGACAGCAAGAACTGAGTATTTGCTCTTTATGACAACAACTCTTGTTCCTGCATTGGGCGGTCTTCTCGGTATGATTCCCAAGTTCTTCTACAACATTGATGATAAGACCAGAAAGAGAATGTACGCTGAGCTTGCTGAAAGAAGAAGTGCAACAGCACAGACTCTTACAAACGAAGCAGACAGCAAGGTTCTTGATTAAAATTATTTCAAGCAGGTGGGCAATCACCTGCTTGATTTTTTAATAGGAGGTGACGGTGTGAATAAAATCGGGTTGTATATACACATTCCGTTTTGCAAAAGCAAATGTCCGTATTGCGATTTTTACTCTTTGCGAAAAGGAAGGCTTGACGGTGAGCAATATGCTTTTGCAGTTGAACGCTCTTTAAAAAAGTGGGCAGAAAAAACCGATAAAAAAGCAGACACGCTCTATTTCGGCGGCGGCACTCCGTCACTTATGGGCGGAGATAAAATAAGCGAAATGATCACGGCAGCAAAAGAAAGCTTTGTCTGCGACGGAGAAATAACCGTTGAGTGCAACCCCTCCTGCATTGAGGAGGATTTCTTCAAAAAAATTGCTTTGGCGGGTGTCAACAGAATTTCGTTGGGGATGCAGTCTGCCGTTAATGATGAAAGGAAGCGTCTTGGCAGACTTGCCGATGTCAGAGCAGTTGAAGGTGCAATCCGCCTTGCTCAGGATGCGGGGATAGATAATATTTCTCTTGATGTGATGCTTGGCATTCCCGGGCAGAACCAAAAAAGCCTTGAAGAAACACTCAGCTTTTGCGTGAATTCAGGCGCTAAACACATCAGCGCATATATGCTCAAGCTTGAGGAGGGCACTTGGTTTTATGAAAATGCACAAAAGCTCAACCTGCCCGACGACGACCTGACTGCCGATATGTACCTGCAAATGGTTGGTTTTCTCGGAAATAACGGCTTTGAGCAATATGAAATTTCAAACTTTGCAAAGGTCGGGTATGAGAGTAGGCATAACCTGAAATACTGGAATTGTGAAGAGTATCTCGGTATTGGTCCGTCAGCCTACTCGTTCCTTGACGGAAAACGATTTTATTATCCCCGCGATATAAGCTTTTTTGAAAGCGGAGAACCCCCTGTTGACGACGGTGACGGCGGAGAACAGGAAGAATATATTATGCTTCGCCTAAGACTTAGTGAAGGTCTGGTTTTTGAGAAGTGTGAAAAAAGATTTGCTGATTTTTCCAAGAAAGAATATCTTGACAAGGTCGAGCCGCTCAAAAGGGCGGGATTGGTCAGAGCAG
>JAGBHX010000029.1 GCA_017935265.1 Clostridia bacterium
AGCATTGATATTATCAATTCTTCTCTCATAGCTTTCAAATAATGCCATTGTAATTACCTCCTCTTACTTATTCTTTTCTGGGATCGATGTACTTAGCGGCGTCAGCAAATCTGCCGTAAGTACCGATTGCCTTGTTGTATGCGTCGTTGGGAGTGTCACCCTTCTTGATGAAGTCAGTCATCTTGCCGAGAGAAACGAACTCATAGCCGATAACCTGGTCATCGCTGTCAAGAGCAAGTCTTGTAACATAGCCTTCTGCCATTTCAAGGTAACGAACGCCCTTAACCTTTGTGCCGTACATTGTACCAACCTGTGAGCGGAGACCCTTACCAAGGTCTTCAAGGCCTGCACCGATTGAAAGACCGTCATCTGAGAAAGCAGACTGTGAACGGCCGTAAACAATCTGGAGGAAGAGCTCACGCATAGCAGTGTTGATAGCGTCGCAAACGAGGTCAGTGTTGAGAGCTTCGAGGATTGTTTTGCCGGGAAGAATCTCTGCAGCCATAGCAGCTGAGTGAGTCATACCTGAGCAACCGATTGTTTCAACAAGTGCCTCTTCGATAATACCTTCTTTTACGTTGAGTGAGAGCTTACAAGCGCCCTGCTGAGGAGCACACCAGCCCACACCGTGTGTGAATGCGGAAATATCCTTGATTTCATAAGCCTTTACCCATTTGCCCTCTTCGGGGATAGGAGCAGGACCGTGGTTAGGACCCTTAGCTACACAGCACATTTCCTGTACTTCACGTGAATAGTTCATAATATTAACTCCTTTCGGTTTGATACATCTCGACAGTCCGAAGACCGCCGTTGTCCAATCTATAGTATTATAACAATGTGTTAATAATTTATCAAGAGTTTTGGCAATTTTTTTCAAAAAGATTTGATAAAAGCCTTCTCCTTCGAGGAGAAGGGGTACCGCTTGCAGTGGGAGGATACAAAATCCCCCAGTCATTTTCTTCGAAAATGCCAGCCCCCTTTACGGCAAGGGGGCCAATGTTTTCCGTTGAATTCCGTAGGGTCAATTCACGAATTGACCGTTGTTTGCGGGTCGATGTGGTCATCGACCCCTACAAGGCCCGCTCCGATCTCGTAGGGAACGACCCGTGTGTCGTTCCGATTTTTACGAGGAATGTCGCAAGCGCCGTTCCCTACAAGCTTACCGCCAAACAAAAACGAGAGGGTTTCCCCTCTCGCCTTGCTTTTAATTTAATACCAAATCCAACCGAAAAGAATAATTACGATTATCCATTGCCACCAGTTGTATTTAACCTCAACCTCGCAGGTATCAGTCACAACGTTACCGTTTTCGTCTGTTACGGTTACTGTAATTTCTGCTGTACCTTTACCTGTGGCGGTAAGGTTTCCGTTTTCGTCAACAACTACAACTTCGGGATTTGATGATGAATAGGTAACTGTGTATTTTACGCCTTCATCAACAGTAATTACGGGAGCGATTGTGATTGAAGATTTATAGTCAACCGAAGCTCCTGACATTGAAACATCGTGAACCTTTGCAACAAGTACGGGTGTTTCTTCCGAAGTTAAAACCTCACTGCAGTTTGCACATTTCTGAGCCTTGATGCCTGTGGTTGTTGTGGTTGCAGGCTTAATGATTACCCATTCACCAGGGATATGACCTGTGGAAATAATAGGCTCTGACTGCATAAATTCACCGCAATCAACACATTTCTTAACCTTTGCTCCGTTTTCGGTGCAGGTTGCAAGAACGGCTACTGTCCAATCGCCTGCTGTATGACCCTTTGCAGGAATAACTCTCTCGCTGATTGTCGCACCGCATTCCTCACAAACTACATATTCCGTACCCTCTGCAGTACAAGTAGCAGGAATTGTAATTGTTTTTGGTGTGTGAGCATTCACACTGTGGTGGCAAACTACAAAAGTCTTATTATTTGCTTCTGCATATTCTTTTGCATAGCTGTCTTCTGATGTTGAGCAAATATATGCATTGCCGATTGAAATGAACGCACCATATTCAACGTTTGAAACACTTTCAGGAATATGTATGTACTCCATCCTATTACAACCATAGAAAGCCACATCACCAATGGTGGTTACCCCGTCAGGGATTATATAGTTCGACCTATTACTTCCCTTAGGATATTGAATAAGCAATGTTTTATCCTTATTGAGCAGAACGCCACCGTCATCTGTATAGTTTTCATTGTTTTCGTCAACCGATATGATTTCAAGACTGTCGCAACTTTGGAATGGTCCTTTACCAATGCTTGTTACACTTTCAGGAATCGTTACTTTTTTCAGGCTGTCGCAATCAGCAAATGCGTAGTTTCCAATTGTTGTTACACCCTCAGGTATTATTATATTTTCGAGTGAGTAACATTCAACAAACGCACTTTGTCCAATTGTAGTTAGATTTTGGGATAGTGATATGCTTTCGAGTTTCGCACACCCGAAGAAAGCAGCCAAACCAATCGTCGTTACGCTGTCGGGTAAACTTACATTTTTGAGAGAGTAACATTCCCTAAATGCACTTTCACCAATAGTTGTTACATTTTCACCAATCACAACATTATTGAGCTTTACGCATTTGTAAAATGTTTCATAACTAATAGCAGTCAATCCGGTTCCGATTGTTACGCTTTCGAGTGAGTAACAGGAGTAAAATACCTGCTCACCTAACGATGTTACGCCATTTCCTATTGTCACATTTTTAAGATTATCACATTCTCCGAACGCATAATTTCCGATTGTTGTTGCGCCATTGCCGGAAATATTTACGCTCGTAAGATTATCGCAATAAGCAAAAGCAGAATCACCTATGTAAGTTACGCTATCAGGAATTATCAAGTTGGTAATTCCTATTCCTGCAAATGCAGACTTTTCGATTTTTGTTACACTGTTCGGAATCGTTATACTCGTCGTACTATCAATGAAAGACATTGAGTGTTTACCAATAGTTGTTACCGGAAAGCCGTAATGGCTTGAAGGTATTGACACGTGTGCGGGTGATGGAGTATCTTCATCACCGGGCCATAAAAATAGAGTCACCACAGCTTCATCGTTTATCACCTCACAATGACAATGAGGGGTTTGAGCTTCTCTGCAAGGATCGTGGTAATTACCCTCTGAATCATAATACTCATCTCCATAAGGACACTCTTGTATTCCGTTTATAGCTTCGGCTTTGAGGCTGAACAGGTCAGGTAAGACCAAGCCTACCAATCCGCTCAGGGGTGTGGCAGTAAGTACCATTAAGGCACACATTGCCCCTGCAAGAATACTTTTGAATTTGTTTTTCAAAATCTATCATCCTTTCTTTTGCCAAAATGCTTTATTTATATAAATTATAGGTCAATTTCACCCTAATGTCAATAGGTCAATTTGACATAATATTGTTGAGGTGATATTATGGCTGAATCAAGATTAAAGCAATTACGAAAAGAAAGAGGCTACACGCAGGTTAAGATGCAATTACTCACGGGAATTGACCAAAGTGACTATTCCAAAATCGAAAACGGAAAAAGATATTATACTTTTGAGCAGTGCAAAAAAATTGCCCTTGCATTGGGAACAAGCATGGACTTTCTTGCAGAGTTAACAGACGAGGTTAAGCCTTACCCACGAAAAAACAGTGATTTGTAAGTATAACACCGCTATATATTCCATACAAACTTGCGGATAAATTAGCCTCCTTAGAAAAGTAGGTAGCTGACCACAAGGTCTGACGGAGGATTGATTTTTTTACAATCCCTGAGTCTTTTTGCTACGCAAAAATCCAGCTCCCTTTACACAAGGGAGCCTAGTACAAAAGCCATCGGACTGATGATAACCGATGGCTTTAATTTTATTCTTCAGTTGTTTCTTCGGTGGTTTCGGTTACTTCTTGAGCAACTTCTTCAACTTTTTCTTCGGGCTTTTCTTCTTCAATAACAAGAGTGCCTTCCATAAGCTGTTTGAATTTTTCACCGTCGATTTTTTCAAACTTCATAAGATATGCTGCAAGCTCGTCAAGCTTTGTCATCTGTGAGCTGAGAATATCCTCCGTTCTCTTATAAGCGTTGGTGATGATTGACTTAACCTCTTCATCAATTGCGTTTGCGGTTAATTCGGAATAATTTTTCGAATGACCGTAATCGCGGCCCAAGAAAACCTCACCGCTTGATGAATATGAAATCGGGCCGAGCTTTTCGCTCATACCGTATTTGGAAACCATTTTTCTTGCAATGTCAGACGCACGCTCAATGTCGTTTGATGCGCCTGTGGAAATATCACCGAGAACGAGCTGCTCTGCTACACGGCCGCCAAGGAGAACTACGAGCTCGTCGAGCATACTGTTCTTTGACATATAGCTCTTATCCTCTGTGGGGATTGACATTGTGTAGCCGCCTGCCATACCTCTGGGAATAATAGACACCTGATGAACAGGGTCCTGACCGGGAAGGCAATAGGTTGCAACTGCGTGACCTGCCTCGTGATAAGCAGTAAGTCGCTTTTCTTTGTCGCTGATTTTGCGGGATTTTTTCTCAGTGCCCACAACAACCTTGATTGTGGCTTCTTCAATGTCTTCCATTGTGATAGCCTTTTTGTTATGACGTGCGGCAAGGAGCGCGGCCTCATTAAGAAGATTTTCAAGGTCTGCGCCCACAAAGCCTGCGGTTGAGTTTGCAATCACCTTGAGGTCAACGTCGGGAGCGAGAGGCTTGCCCTTGGCGTGAACCTTGAGAATTTCTTCTCTGCCCCTTGCATCGGGGTGGCCCACAGTTACCTGACGGTCAAAACGGCCGGGACGAAGAAGCGCGGGGTCAAGAATGTCGGGTCGGTTGGTTGCGGCAATGATGATAACGCCCTCGTTAACACCGAAGCCGTCCATTTCAACAAGGAGCTGGTTGAGGGTCTGCTCTCTTTCGTCGTGTCCGCCGCCCATACCTGCGCCTCTGTGACGGCCTACGGCATCAATTTCATCAATGAAGATAACCGAAGGTGCATCCTTCTTGGCTTTTTCAAACAAGTCTCTGACACGGGATGCGCCCACGCCCACATACATCTCAACAAAGTCTGAGCCTGAAATTGAGAAAAACGGAACGTCTGCTTCACCTGCAACAGCTCTTGCGAGGAGGGTTTTACCTGTGCCGGGAGGGCCAACGAGAAGCACACCCTTGGGAATTCTTGCACCCAAAGCGCTGAATTTATCGGGAGCCTTCAAAAATTCAACCATTTCAGAAAGCTCTTCTTTCTCTTCATCAGCGCCGGCAACATTGGCGAAGGTGGTTTTCTTGGCATCCTTTGCCTGCTTCACTCTCACCTTGCCGAAATTCATTGTGCGGTTCATATCGCCGCCGACGGCGTTCATTCGCTTCATCATCACAAACAGAAGCACAACGCAGATACCAACCATAATGAATGAGGGAATGAGGTTAACTATCCATGATGATGAGCTTTTGGTGTATTCGTATTTAATAAGCTCCTCTTCGCTCTTGGCATTTTTGTTGTGCTCACGAACGGTTTCGTTAATGTCTTCAAGAAAAATGTTAACGCTTGGAACTGTGTATTCGTAAACTGTTTTGTCACCTTCAAGCTTATATTTAAGTGCACCTGAGGTGATATTGAGGCTGAATTCATCAACCTTGCCCTGGTCAAACTGCTGGACAACCTGATAATACTCTGCCCTTTCTTTGTTCGCAGCATCAGTAGCAAACATAACGCCGAAAATCAGCACCAAGGGAATGAGCACATAAGGCAAAAAAACAAGAATATTGCGCTTTTTAGGCTGATTCGGGCGTTTGGGATTGTTGTTGGGATTTTCCAAAAATTTCACTCCTAACGGGTATATATCGTTTATTATTCTCCGTAAACTTCGGGTTTAAGAACACCGATATACGGCAAATTTCTGTATTTTTCATCATAGTCAAGACCGTAGCCTACAATGAATTCGTCAGGCACCTCTGCGCCTGAATAGTGGGCATAGACATCTGCTTCACGTCTTTCGGGTTTATCAAAAAGAGTGCAGATTCTGATGCTTGCGGGGTTTCGTGCTTCAAGAATTTTTCTGACGTAGCTGAGGGTCTTGCCGCTGTCGAGAATATCTTCAACAATGAGCAAATCATAGCCCTCAAGGTTTATGTCAAGGTCCTTCTGAATTTTGACAACACCTGATGTTTTGGTGCCTGAGCCGTAGCTTGAAACGCTCATAAAGTCAATTCTGCAAGGAATTGTGATGCTTCTCATAAGGTCCGCCATAAACACGATCGAGCCCTTTAAAATGCTCACAAGTAAAAGATTTTTATCTTTGTAATCTTCGCTTATCTGCTTACCAAGACGGCTTACGATATTCTGAATGTCCTCAGCAGAAAAATACGTTTTCTGAATATCTTTTTCCATATTAAACACCCCTTGTTATTTTAATCCTCAAAACCTTCTGCGTTTCGTCCGTGATGCGGCAACGGTGAGCACAGCCGAAGCCCTCGACCCATACAACGCCCTCGTCATCACAAAGAACACAGATTGAATTTTTATCGGTAATTTTTTCTTCAATAAACAGTTTTTTCAGCTTTTTTGTGCAATTTCTGCCTGCAAGCGTAATTTCGTCACCCTCGCGTCGGCTTCGCAAAACGAGAGTTCCGATAATCCTTTGAAAGTCTAACACATTTTTGTGAACAAACTGTATCTTTTGGGAAGATGAATTATGAACAATTTCAAACTCCGCTTCACCTTTGGGAATGTTTACCCTGCCGGGAGCAAACTCACTTTGCCACGGCTCGGTAAGCTGAGCCTCACCAAAGGATAAAATTCCGTTTTTAACTCTGACTGCCGTAGCGCCGAGAATCTGAGTTTTGCCGCCTGAAAGAATATCACACACTGCGGAAATATGCTTGTTTTCGGGGGCTGTGCCTGTTTCAGCCTCAATAATCTTTGCCACTGCCCTTTTCATAACGGCAAGGTGGTTGTTGCTAATCACCGTTACATCATAACCGTTTTCAAGGCGGGCTTTTTCAATCAAACCGTCAACGATACCGCAAAAATAATCGTTGTCAATACGAACATCCTCCGCAAGCCTTGCAACGGCCTGTTCAAAAGACGGGTTGATTTCTTTGAGCCCGGGAATAATGTTGAGCCTTATGTTATTGCGGGTATAAGCATCGTCTGCATTGGTTGAATCGGTAACATAGTCAATTCCGTTTTCACGGCAGAAGGCTTCAATTTCTGCCCTTGTGCAGTTAATCAGCGGACGGACAACATTGCCTCTGACAGCAGGAATTGAAGCAAGCCCCTTTGTTGAAGCTCCCCTTGTAATATTGAGAAGCAAGGTTTCGCAACAGTCGTTGAGATTATGCGCTGTTGCAATAAGAGCCGTGGGGTCAACGCTTTCAAAAAATTCATATCGCAGAATTCTTCCGCATTCCTCAAGCCCCAGCTTCATTGCCTTAGCCCTTTCAGGCACATCAAAGTGAGCCATTTTAAGCTCCACCCCAAGTCTTTTGCAAAGCTCTTTCACAAACTGCTCATCGCGGTCAGCTTCGTTTCCTCGGATGCCGTGATTAACGTGGGCAGCGGTGATATTGAGTGAATATTCTTCTTTTAAACTGTACAAAGCAAAAAGCAGTGCGCAGGAATCTGCTCCCCCCGAAACGCCCACAACAACGTTTTTGTTTTCATTAAACATACCGTATTTTTGTACGGTTTCTTTAATTTTACATATCATTTCTGATTTTCTCCAAGCCCATAAACAAGGTGTGGTCTGCATCCCAGACCATCTTAACGGTGTCGGTGGGGCCGTGACGGTTTTTGGCAACGATGATTTCAGCCTGATTGGCTACCTCCTGCTCTCCGCTGTCATCGGAAGCATCGGTGTCGTCATCTTCTTCGCCTTTATAATAATCGGGACGGTAGAGCATCAGAACAATGTCTGCGTCCTGCTCAATTGAGCCTGATTCACGCAAGTCGGCAAGCTGGGGACGGTGGGATTTGCCTCGGCCCTCAGTACCACGGGAAAGCTGAGCACAAACAACAACGGGAATCGACAAGTCCTTAGCCATCATTTTGAGCTCACGGGTAATTTCACTGACTGCCTGAACACGGTTTTCCACCCTGCCCGACGGTCTGATAAGACCCAGATAGTCGATGATTACACACTCAACGTCCTTCATCCTGCGGATTTTTGCTTTCATTTCGGCAACGGTGATTGAGCTTGTGTCGTCAAAATAAAGCTCACACTTTGAAAGCACGCCTGTAGCCATACCAAGACGCTCCCAATCCTCTGCATCAAGCTCGCCTGTTCTCATTTTGGCGCTGTTAACTCGCGCCTCTGTTGAAAGAACACGCATTGCAAGCTGTTCCTTTGTCATTTCCAAAGAGAACATAACGGTTTTTCTGTTGCCTATCATTGCAACGTTGCGGGCAAGGTTGAGCGCAAAGCTGGTTTTACCCATTGCAGGACGGGCACCGATGAGCACAAGGTCTGAACGGTGAAGTCCGGTCATAATCTTGTCAAGGTCGGCAAAGCCTGTGGGATAGCCTTTATATAAATCCTTGTCTTCAGAAGTGAGCTGCTGAAGAGTTGTGTAAACGTCGTTGATAATGATGTCCCCGATTTTTGAGGGATCATTTGTCTTTTTGCCCTGACGGATATTGTAAATTCTCTGCTCAGCCGCATCAAGAAGCAAATCAGCCTCCGCCTCCTGGTTGGTGGCATCATCAATGGTTTCTCTTGAAGCGGTGATGAGAGTTCTTATGTAAAATTTCTCTCTTACGATTCTTGCGTAAGATTCAACATTTGCGGTTGAGGGAACAATTTCAGCAAGCTGGAACAAATAAGTTTTGCCTGATGCGGTGTCATACACCTTATCTTTAACAAGGCTGTCAAGCACAATCAGCGGGTCAATTTTGCCGCCCATAGCCTCGATGGTTGCCATTGCGGTAAAAATCGCCTTATGCTGAGGCAGATAAAAATGCTCCGCGCTGATAATTACCTGCACCTGCATCATACACGCAGGGTCTATGAGGATACTGCCGAGAACTGCCTGCTCCGCTTCAAGGCTGAAAGGGAGATTGAGTCCGTCGGGAGAATTAAAAGAAGTATCCATTTTTATCCTCCAAAATTAAAATTCTTTGGGTTTATTATGCCTCACTTACCATAACGGAGAAATCGGCTGTGATGCCCTGATAGAACTTTGCCTGAGCCTGATAAGTGCCGAAGGCCTTGATGTCGCTGACAGTGATCTTTCTTTTGTCAACTGTTATACCGAAATCCTTTTTAATGGTTTCTGCAACTTCTTTTGCAGTTACAGAGCCGAAAAGTCTGCCGCCCTGACCTGCTTTGGCTGTGATTTTAACGGTTTTGCCGCTGAGCTTGCTTGCGGCATCGGTTGCGGCCTCTTTTTCAACCTTGATTTTATGGTTCTGAGAATCCTCTCTGTTTTTGAGCTCGGTCATTGCCTGAGCATTGGCCTCTGTTGCCAGCTTTCTGGGGAAAAGGAAATTGCGTGCATAACCGTCTGTGGTTGTAACCATTTCACCCTTTTTGCCAAGATTTTTAACGTCCTGTGTAAGAATAACTTTCATAATTTTACCTCCTTGAAAGCTTATGTCAATTCATATATTTGTCAATTGCCTCTTTCACCTTTTGGGAAACAGACTGTGTTGTTTCATTTTCAAACTGAGCCGCCGCCATAGTCTGATGTCCGCCGCCACCCAAGGCTTCCATAATCACCTGAACATTTATGCCGCCGAGTGAACGGGCAGAAACATTGACAACGTTATCTGTTTTAAAAACAACGAATGATGCGCTGATGTCTTTGATATTGAGCAATTCGTCTGCCGCCTGAGAAGCAACCACACGCATTTCACCCGTGTTGCTCTTTGCAACAGCAACGGCACAGCCGCGGTAGCTTTCGGCAGAAGAAATGATTTCGCTTTTTGATTTATATGCCGCCATACTGTCGGAGAAAAGCTGCTTGACCCTTACGGTGTCTGCACCCGCTTTTTTGAGGCAAGCGGCGGTTTCAAAGGTTTTTGCACCTGTTCTGAGAACAAAATTCTTTGTGTCGAGCATTATGCCCGAAAGAAGTGAGTCCGCAACAACAGAGCCGATTTTGATTTTATAAGGAAGATACTCAATAAGCTGAGTCACAAGCTCGGCGGCCGAAGAAGCCGACGGGTCGTGGTAAAAAATATCAGCATTGTCGATATAATCAACCGATTTTCTGTGGTGGTCAATCACCACCGTTTTCGTTGCTTTTTCAAGCAATTCGGGGCATTCAACAAAGCTCTTTATGTGAGTGTCGGTCACAACAAGAAGCGTGTTTTTCTTAAAGAGTGTCTTTGCCTTGGAGTGAGTAATTATATAATCCTCAAAGCCGTTTGCCTTGAGATAATCTATAAGCGGTTTTGATGCCGCGGTATAGGAATTGGTGGCTATGAATGCCTCCTTACCGTAGGCTCTTGCAACGGCAACAACACCCATTGCTGAGCCCAGCGCATCCAGGTCGGGGTATTTGTGACCCATAACAATAACTCTGCCCGATGCTTCAACAAGCTTTGCAAAATCGTTTGCAATAATTCTTGTTTTAACGGTGGTCTGCCTTTCAACGCTTTTTGAAACTCCGCCGAAAAAGGAATAGTCCTCTTTGTTTTTAACAACTGCCTGGTCGCCGCCTCGGTCAAAGGCCATTTCAAGGGCTGCCTTTGCCTCC
This sequence comes from Clostridia bacterium, assembly GCA_017935265.1. Taxonomy (GTDB): domain Bacteria; phylum Bacillota; class Clostridia; order Oscillospirales; family Acutalibacteraceae; genus CAG-488. The sequence goes on from JAGBHX010000029.1 coordinate 10,671, forward strand.
TGCTGACATTTGCCCACACCGCCGTCGGTACCCACACCGATTGAAAGGGTGATGCTCAGCTCTTCGTCGTTATAACGGTAATCTCTTACTGCGTCGAGAATACCGAATTTCTTTTCAATCATTTTTTCAACGTCTGATGTTTTTGTTACAATGATAAAGGTGCTGTCACCTTTTTTGGTCATCATACAGTCATATTCAGACAGCCACTGCTCAAGAAGCCTTGTAACACCGTTTCGGATTGATGAACAGTCAGATTCCTTATAAAGACGCTGAAGCTCTTCAACACCGTCAATGCTTATCATCACAACAGCAGGCCTTGTTCTGACAAATTCATCGGCAACAAGGCGAAGCTTGGTGTTGTCTATAAAGTAATATACCGTCTGCTTCTCACGGCGGTGAGAATAAACCGTGAAATATTTGCCGTCACACCTGATATTGACACCCTTTGAATCAGAGGAGGACAGAATATTTATTCCGTCTTCGATTATATCGTCAACGGTTGCATACTCATTTTCACCCACAACAACATCTTCAAAGGCTTTGTTATACCACACAAGCTTGCCCTTTTCGTCGCTGACCGCAACAGGTATGGGAAACTCAGTGTTACGCTTGCCGTCCGTAAAGCTAATCTCCTGAGAGATGCTTTCAAGCATTTCCTGCTTCTTTTTGCGATAGACAGAATAATACGCAACCGTCAGCAGAATAACACCCACAAGAAGGCAAACCTCTGCCGCGGCGAGCACATACTCACCTGACACCGCAGTTATGATAATGCACACAAGTGCACCAAGCATAGCAACAAAAAACACAGGAAAATTGCGGACAACATTTTTGAACTTCATCTTATACCTCCATAATAATGGAAAGAATCATCGGGTTTCTGCCCGTTTTTTCAAACATAAGGTGCGAAACCTCATCTCTGACTCTTGCTTTCATTGTGTTCCAGTCGGTTGAGCCTCTGTTGACACAGTCTTCAATGGCATAGCGGGCAATATCCCTCGCATCGTCAATGAGCTCTTCACTCTCTTTAACATAAACAAAGCCTCTTGAAATAATTTCGGGGCCTGCCACAATTTCGCCTGAGTAGCCGTCAATCGAAGCCACAACAACAATAAGTCCGTTTTCGGAAAGACGCTTTCTGTCATTGATAACAACGTTACCTACGTCGCCTACACCTGAGCCGTCAACAAACACCTTTGCAATGGGAAGCTGACCCAATTCTTTGATGCCGTCTTTGGACAGCTCAATCTGAACTCCGTTGTCGGCAACGTAAATGTTTTTAGGCTCAATACCCATACCTTCTGCAAGCATTGCATGCTTGCGAAGATGCTTCTGCTCACCGTGAGCAGGAATAAAGAACTGCGGCTTCACCAGACCCATCATAAGCTTGAGCTCCTCCTGACAGGCGTGACCCGAAACGTGGATACCCTCGGTTTTTTCATAAATAACCTCTGCACCCAGCTTCATAAGCTCGTTGATAACATTGCTTACGGTTTTTTCATTGCCGGGAATGGGGGTTGCGGAAATAATAACAAAATCGTTAGGACCTACGTTAACCTTTCTGTGGTCGGAAAACGCCATTCTTGAAAGGGCTGACATAGGCTCACCCTGACTGCCCGTGGTGATAATCACCATTTCCTCGGGAGTGTAGCGGTTAATCATATCAATGCTTACAATCTGACCGTCGTCGGCTTCAAGGTAGCCCATTTGGATGCCGATGTTAACAACGTTTTCAAGGCTTCTGCCCGAAAGAGCAACCTTTCTGCCCATTTTTTTTGCAACGTTGATAACCTGCTGAACTCGGTGAACGTTGGAAGCAAAGGTTGCAAGAATTATTCTTCTTTTGCCTGCCTTGTGGAAAAGGCCTTCCAAGGACTCGCCGACCTTTTTTTCGCTTTCGGTGTAGCCGGGTCTTTCTGCATTTGTGGAGTCAGAAAGCATACAAAGCACGCCCTGATTGCCGATTTCACCAAAGCGGTTGAGGTCAATCATATCGCCGTCGATGGGAGTGCTGTCAATCTTGAAGTCACCCGTCTGTACGACTGTGCCTGCCTTTGAGCTGATTGCAAAAGCAAGTGCATCAGGAATTGAATGGTTAACGTGAATTGCTTCAACCGTGAATGCACCCACATTTATCATATCACCGGGCTTGATTACGTTGAGCTTTGCACCGGAGAGAAGATTGTGTTCCTTGAGCTTGCCCTCAATCAGACCGATTGTAAGGCGTGTTCCGTAAACGGGAACATTCACATCTCTGAGAAGATAGGGCAAGCCGCCGATATGGTCCTCGTGGCCGTGAGTGATAAAAATGCCCTTTATTTTTGAAAAGTTTTCTTTAAGATAAGTGAAATCGGGAATTACAAGGTCGATACCGAGCATATCCTGCTCAGGGAAAGCAAGGCCGCAGTCAACCACAATCATCTGGTCATCAATTTCATATACGGTCATATTCTTGCCTATTTCGTTAAGTCCGCCAAGAAACGTTACCTTTACGGGAACGGCCGGCTTAGGCTTGCGGGGGCTGCTCTTGCGCTGGAATGAGCCTGCACCCTGCTTTGGTTTTGACTGCTTTTTGGTTGACTTCTGTGTATCCTTTTTATTCTTCATCTGTGTTGTTTTTTTGGCGGTCTGTTTTTGAACTTTTTCTTTTTTAGCATTGTTATAATTAGCTTTTTTCGTCTTGCGTTCTTTCTTGTTTTCGTTCTGCATTAAAAGAAATTCCTCCGTAAAATTTTATATAAAACAGCTTAGTGTATATATATCCATAATAACTTACAGTATATAATACTACTTTGAAAGTCAAAAGTCAATGAAAACAACGCCGATAAAATATTATTGACTGATATTATCACTTGCATTCACCGATAAACGTATAGTATAATAAATCAAAGGCAAATTTTGTAATAAGAGGTAGTTATGAAGCACATAGATATTTTTACCGACGGTGCCTGCTCAGGCAATCCCGGGCCCGGAGGTTGGGGCGCAATTCTTCGATACAACGGTGTTGAAAAGGAGCTAAGCGGAAGTGAGAAAGAAACCACCAACAACCGTATGGAGCTCACGGCGGTTATAAAGGCTTTTGAAGCGCTGAAGGAGCCATGCGAGGCCACGGTTTACACCGATTCAAAATATGTTTGCGATGCCGTTGTCAAAAGGTGGGTTTATTCCTGGAAGGCCAACGGCTGGCGCAAAGCAGACAAAAAGCCTGCCCTCAATGTGGATTTGTGGGAACAGCTTCTCTCGTTGCTTGATAAGCACACCGCGGAATTTGTGTGGCTCAAGGGTCACGCCGGCCACCCCGAAAACGAGCGTTGTGATAAAATGGCAGTCAACGAATACTCAAAATATCTTAATAAATGATAAAAACCTACTGTTCAGAGGTGAACAGTAGGTCATTTTATTTACATAAGTCCGCTGATGCCTTTGGTTGTGAGCTTCATGGCAAGAATCGCCATTTCCTCCTCGCTTTCTTTCATTCCCGTATTTATCCAATACTTAATCAGCGTAATATTTGCAGCGGCAACAAACTGATAAGCCATATCAACAAGGCGTTTATCAGGAACCTGACGCTTTATGTCATCAAGATAAACACTGTGAACCATTTGGTTGAACATATCGTCATATTTATCACTGCCGAGGATAGAAAAGTTTTCAAGAAGAACCTTGAAAAGCTCGCTGTTGGCCTTGATAAATCTGAAGATTACAACAGCTGTTTTCAGCTTGTCGTGAAGCCTTTCATTGGGGTTCATAAACGGCTCTGTCAATGCAATAGCATCCGTAATAAGCTCCTTGACTACCTCGTTGTATAAATCAAACTGGTCAGAATAATGAGAGTAAAAGGTTCCGCGGTTGACATCTGCCTTTTCGCAAAGCTCCTTAACGGTAATCTTTTCTATTGTCTTTTCTTTAAGTGAGTCAATCAGGCTGTTTTTAAGGGCCTTCTTTGTATATTTTACTCTACGGTCTATTTTTTTGTCCTGCATAGCTTATTCTCACACCTTATTGCTTATTTTTATACACATTAGTCTAAAAACATACAAAAAAAGTTTATTTGACTATTGATAATCAGCTGTCATTATTATATAATTGAAGTGTATAAATGTCAACAGATGTTGACAAAAATTTTTCATTTCAAGGAGAGATACTTATGGCAACCAAAAAGACCGTATTTCTTACCGGTTCTTCAGGAAACATGGGTTTTGCAGGCTTTAAAGAGCTCTATGCAAAAAAAGACAAATTCAACATTGTTCTTCTTAACAGAGGAAGCGAAAAGAACAGAAAGCTCTTTGCTCCCTACGAGAACGACCCCTGCGTTAAGCTTGTTTGGGGTGACCTGACAAATTACGAAGATGTTCTTGAAGCAACAAACGGTGCAGACTATGTTCTCCATGTTGGTGGTATGGTTTCACCCGCTGCTGACTACTACCCCGTTAAAACACAGAAAACAAACGTAACTGCCGCTCAGAACATCGTTAAGGCTGTTAAAGCTCAGCCCGACCCCGATGCAGTTAAGGTTGTTTACATAGGCACAGTTGCCGAAACCGGTGACAGAAACGCTCCTATTCACTGGGCAAGAACAGGCGACCCCATCAAAATCAGCGTTTATGACCACTACGCAATCAGTAAGGTTAAGGCTGAGGCAGTTTTTGCAGAATCAGGCCTTAAGCACTGGGTATCACTCCGTCAGTCAGGTATTCTTTATCCTGCAATTCTTAAAAACCTTGAACCCATTATGTATCACGTTCCTATTAACGGTGTTCTTGAATGGGCAACAGTTGAAGATTCAGGCCGTCTTCTTGCAAATGTTTGCGGTGACGACATTCCCGAGGAATTCTGGAGACGCTTCTATAACATCGGTTCAGGTGAAGAATACAGAATCACAAACTA
>JAGBHX010000030.1 GCA_017935265.1 Clostridia bacterium
ATGCGTGCCGAGCTGACGTCAAGCACCGCAGTAAGTGTATCTATTATGCTTTGCCTTACCGTAGGCGAAGCTCCCCCGGAACATACCACGGCCACTCCCCTGATTTTCGGCTGAGTCACCTTTAGCAGAATTCCGTTTTCTCCGTCATCGTTTTCAACTATCACAACGCTGTTTTCATATGAAGAATCGTTGCTTTTTTCTTCCACGGCATAGACACTTTCATCAAGGCATTCAAGCGTTATCATAACCTTTGTTTTGCCTGCACCCTGAATACTTGAAATCATTTCTTCAAGGCGTTTTTCCGTATCCTCGGCATAAGTTTCATAGCCTGCCTGAGCTTGCGGCTGAATGTCTGCCTGAGCAGGCTCTTTTTCAGGAATAAGCTCTGAAATCACCAGCATCACCACACCGACAATACCTGCAAGAACTATAGCCACTGCTTTTTTGTCAAGCTTTGTTTTTTCTGAGATGAATTGCAACAGTTTTTTCATTTCAACCCTCCGCATCCTCAACCTCAACATCTGCCCTGACCCCAAGCTGAGCTTCAAGAATCTGCTTTGCTTCACCCGGGCTGCGAGAGCTTTCCTTTTTTATTCTGACGGATATTTTCTCAACGCTTATTTCGTCTCCATCTGTTTTAATATCTATGCCGACGGAGCGGACTTGTATGCCCTCTTTTTGCAGAATATTTTCAATTGACGTGGCAAGCTTCGTTTTCATCTGCTCAGACATCTGACGAGCGATTGAGCTTTCGGTTTCGGCCGCACTTTCTTCAACAAAAAAATCTGTGTCAGGCTCCCAATCCGTAATTTTGGCAAACGGCAGAACAATTGATGAAATGAGAAAAACCGATACCATTGTTTTCACAGCCTTTTCTGCTCCGCCGCCGGGAAGAAGCACAAGCACGATTGCCCCGATTATTGCCGCAGACGTAAGACCCGTTACCCACAAGCGGATTGCATCCATTTTTTCACCTCATTGCCAGAATAAGCGCCATCGAAATAATAAAAAGAACGCTGTTGAACAAAAGCACCACATTCAGAAGTGTTGCCGCGGAAGAAAGTGCCCTTAGCAGCCGCACCGTACCGTCGAGCATAAAAACCTCACCCGTTGCCGCACCGATTTTAAGGGCAAATATCCAGAACAAAAGCTGAATCATAGCAGGTGCGGTGATTACGGCAATAACGGCGATGCCAAAAATTCCTACCGTACTTCTCACAAGCACAAGGGAACCTAAAATTCCGCTGTAAGCTTCGCTGATTGCACCGCCCACCACAGGCACTGCAGAGCTGATAATAAGCCGTATGCCTTTGTTCGCCACGGTATCCGCCGCATTTGCCAGTGCGCCCTTTATGCCGAGAAAAGAAACATACAGACTCGCCGCAAAAGAAAGAATACCCGTAACCGTTTTTTTAATCAGGTCGGTTATTCCGCTGAGCTTAAACGAGGGCATCAACGCACCCGTAATATCAAGAGCAATCACAGCACCTACAACGGGAACAATGTATTTTTCGCACACAACAGAAATCACCTGTGCCAGGCCGAAGGCCACGGATTGAAAGCTGAGTGCAAGTGCAGGATTGCCCGAAGCGGAAACAACTCCCGTCAGAACGGGAATCAGCCCTTTCATAAAGCCCGAGCAAATGCCGATTGACGAAACCGCAGATTCCATTGCCCCGTACAGCGGCACAATCACAACGCTTATGCAAAAAAGTGCGCTGAGAATTCCCATAACAGGCTTGAATTTTTCATCATCAGGAATAAAGCTTTCACCAACGGAAAGAAGAATGATTATTCCGAGAAGCTTAACAAGGGATTTTGCAGGTGCTTCAAGACTGCCCGTCCACGCGTTTCTGATTACGTTAAAAACCTTGCTGAAGGACACATCAAACAAAGAAGAAAAATCCACCCCGTTGATGCCGAGCTCAGAGAGGATTTCCTTCACGTCTTCACCCAAAGAATCATACAGCTCGTCTGCTCCCGAAGAAGAAACGAGTGACGAAAAATCCTCTGATTCATCCACGGCAAATGCACTGCAGGACAAAGCAAAAAAGAGCAAAATACACACTGCCGTTATTTTTACTGCCTTCATAAAATCATCCTTTCAAAAGCCCTGATGTAATCTCAACAAGATTTTTGAGCATCGGCAGAGTCAGCAACAGTATCGCCCCCTTTGAAGCCAGCTCAACGCCAAAGGCAAGGGCATTGTTCCCCGAATCACGGCACAGATCCCCGCCGATTTTTGCCACAACAGCAATACCCAGCGCTTTGAACAAAAGCTTGAGATAACCGCCTTCAATAATCCCCTCACTCAAAAAATCTCTGCAGTAATCCGTAATTCTTGACATCACCGAGGCAGAAAAAACAAGCACCGCAACAAGTCCCGCAAGCTGGGCAAGCAAAGACAGCTCCGGGCGGTATTGCCTGATTAAAGCTATACATATGCACCCGATAATTGCCGCCGCCGTGAGTTTTATTATTTCTTCCATTACAAGTCAAAAACGCTGAAAATATCCTTGAGCTCATCAAGCTCAGGCAAAATCATCAGCACAACCGCAACGATGCCTGCGAGCACGGTAAGCATCGCATATTCATCTCTGCCCGAACGGGAAAGAATCTGCCCGAGAACGGCAACCACTATTCCGATTAACGCTATTTTTATTACAAGCTCCATAATTCCTCCATCAGACCGACAAAATCAGAACAGCAACCCCTGCCAACAACCCTATTCCCTTTGCGGGACGCGAATACATATTGAAATCTTTATGTGCGGCGGCAATTTTTTCTTCAATGAGTTTTTTGTGTATTTCACAGTTTGAAAGCTGACCCGTTGTGTCGGTTGTTCCGAATCCCCCACCAAAAGAAAAAAGAAGCGAGATGTCTTCTTTTTTTAGCCCCGATACATTTTCTTTTTTTGAAACGGCTGTTTTCCAAGCTGAATCAAAGCTTTCGCCCTGAGAAAGTCTCAGCGCACAATCTTTCACAAAAGCGAGCTCATCATAGCTATGGCTTTCACTCAGGGATGAAAAAATATCCGCCGCACAATCTGCCGTAAATTCAATCCGCGATTTTATATCAGAGAGCAAAACATAGATTTTTTCAAGCTTCGCTATGCGCATTTCCAATTTACCCGACACCTGCCTGCCGGCCATAAAAAAGCAACCAGCTATTAAAAACGCGGCAGCATATCTCATCAGAAATCACCGCCTATGCTGACGGCTTCACAAATTCTGCAAGGCTCACCGCTTTTGAGAAAAATCAATTTTCTGAACGCACCGGTCTTAACAAGGGCATAAAGCGAAGGCTTGCTGCGGATGTCGTCAACATTTGTTGCGTGAACAGCTGCCGCGAATGTGACACCTGAATTTACACCGCCCGTAACGGCCGCCACATCCTTGTCGCCTCCAAGCTCGTCACATACAATAACGTCGGGAGAAAGGGTACGCACCGCCTGCAAAATACCCTCAGATTTTATGTAGCCGTCAAGCACATCGGTGTTTATGCCTACGTCGTTTTGTGCTTCGCCGTGACTTACTGCGGCAATCTCGCCTCTTTCATCAACAACAGCAACCTTTTTGAACATTGAATCTGACATAATTCTTGCGCAATCACGAAGCAGGGTGGTTTTGCCCGTTGACGGCGCACCGCACAGCAAAAACCCCTCAAACCCGTCGGCAAAAGCTTCATTCACAAGCTCCTGCGCACAGCCGCGAAACTCCCTTGCCACGCGCATATTGATTCCTCCAACGTCACGCATTCCCGTTATCCTTCCGCCTGAATAAACTGCCGTGCCGTAAACTCCTGCCCTGTGACCGCCCGCAACGGTGATGAAGCCAGACGCAATATCGTTTGAGTGAGAATAAACCGAATATTCGCAAAGGCGGTTAAAGCTTTCTTTAATATCTGCTTTTGTCACCGTAAAAAGGGAGGTATTGAGAAGCCCCGTCACTCTGCCTGTTGACGTGATATACATACTGCCGTCAAATGTAACAACACTCAGGGGTTTACCTGCCCTCAGCCGTATTTCACACACCTTTTTGCAAAAATCCTCAGGCAGAACACTCAGAACGGAATAAACTCTTTTTGAAAGAAATCCGCAGGCTTTCATAAATCTTTTCATTTTCTCACCTCACAGTTATTATTTTTTATGAAGCCTTGTCCCTGAATAGAACTTAAATTTGAAATAACTGTTAAAATAATTATATTTTATTGAAAGCGGTTAAAATATATGGTAAAATTATTAAAGAAGTAAAACTTGGAGGATATCTTATGGCACCCAAAAATGCTTTAAAAAAGAAAAACAGAAAAGAGACTGCTCTTTCCCGTTTTATAAATGAAAATATATACATTTTTCTTGCCTTTATCTGTTCGGCAGCGCTGATGCTGATTGTGTATTTCTGCTTTGAGGTTATACCCTTCGGTGACAAAACCGTTTTGCGAATGGATCTTTATCATCAGTACGGTCCGCTTTTTGCCGAGCTTTATGACCGCCTGACAGGATTTAAGAGCTTGCTTTATTCCTGGACCTCCGCCGGAGGAAGCAGCTTCCTCGGCAACTATATGAACTACCTTTCAAGCCCCATAGCTCTGATTATTCTTGCCTTCGGTCACGAAAACATTCCCGAATCCATCGGTGCAATGGTGCTCATTAAAAACGCTCTTGCCGCTTCAAC
>JAGBHX010000031.1 GCA_017935265.1 Clostridia bacterium
CCCGAGGGTGCCCGTGACTTCCTTGTGCCCAGCAGAATTCATCCCGGCACTTTCTATGCACTTCCTCAGTCACCTCAGCTTTATAAGCAGCTTTCTATGGTTGCAGGCTTTGACAGATATATGCAGATTGCCCGTTGCTTCCGCGATGAGGATTTGCGCGCAGACCGTCAGCCCGAATTTACACAGATTGACCTTGAAATGTCATTTGTTGATATGGAAGACGTGCTTGCAATCGGTGAAGGCTATGTTCAGCGCGTGTTCAAAGAGGCTCTCGGCGTTGACATTCCTCTTCCTCTTCCCAGACTTACTTATGAGGACGCAATGAACCGCTACGGCTCGGATAAGCCCGACACTCGCTACGGTATGGAGCTTTATGATTTGAGCGACACTGTTAAAAATTGCGGCTTCGGCGTGTTTACAAGTGCAGTTGAAGGCGGCGGCAGCGTAAGAGGTATCACCGCTAAAAACGCAGTTAAGACCCTCACAAGAAAAGAAATTGACAAGCTTACCGAAATGGTAAGAGGCATCGGCGCAAAGGGTCTTGCCTGGGTAAGATACAATGAAGACGGCACAATGGCATCTTCATTTGCAAAGTTCCTCACAGAGGACGAAATGAACGCTGTGCTTGCAAAGGCAGACGCTCAGCCCGGTGACGTTGTGCTCATTATCGGTGACACAAAAAATTCAACCGTTCTTTCTGTTCTCGGTGCTCTTCGCGGCGAGGTTGCAAAGCGCCTTGACATTATTCCTAAGGATAAATATAACTTCCTTTGGGTAACAGAGTTTCCATTCTTCGATTGGGACGAAGACACCCAGCAGTTTGTTGCAATGCATCATCCCTTCACTTCACCTATGGATGAATATATCGACACTCTTGAAAGTGACAAGGCTAACGTTAAGGCAAAGGCTTATGACCTTGTTCTCAACGGTGTTGAGCTTTGCTCAGGCTCAATCAGAATCACTAACCCCGACCTTCAGAAGAGAATGTTTGCTCTGCTCGGTCTTTCTGATGAAGAGGCTTATGCAAAGTTCGGTTTCCTCACCGATGCATTCAAATACGGCGCACCGCCCCACGGCGGTATGGGCATCGGCCTTGACCGTCTGATTATGCAGATGCTCGGCTGTGAAAGCCTTCGCGACGTTATCGCATTCCCCAAGGTGCAGAACGCAAGCGAGCCTATGACAGAGTGCCCCTCTGTTGTTGACGGCGCACAGCTTGACGAATTGAGAATTGCCCTTAATAAAACAGAAGAATAAAAAATACGGCTCACACTTTTCAGTGTGAGCCGTTTTAATATCTGAAACAAAAACGGAGAGGGTGACCTCTCCGTTAAATTATTTCTTTGTGGCGGTATCAAAGTTGATTTCGTGCTTTGTTCCGGTGTGTTCACTGCCCTCAAGGTAGAGGATAGCGGTGTCGCCGTCCCATTCAATGCTGAAATTGTTTTTGGTGAGTGCTTCTTCGCCGTTGTCAACCTCAACAGAAAAAACTGCCGTTCCCTGGCGGTGTTCAGCATCGCTGTAATAAGCCTTGACTGTGTTTGCCTTAAAAATTGTGGGGCTTCCCACCTCATAAAGCTCAATCACATACTTTCCGTTGTCAGACTGGCTTTTTGCAAGGAAATACTCAGTTTTGTTGTTGAGTAATCCTGAAAACAGAATGAATAAAACTGCCGCAAAAATCAGCGCACTCTGAATGAAAGCAATAACTCTTAGAGTTTTCAATTTTTTTGTGTTCTGCTGTTCCATATTTTCAACCTTCCAACCGTTAAACATTCTGAAAAAGGACATTTAAAGGGCAATATAAAAAAACAGGCGACAAGCCTTGCCCGTATCATTCAACCTAACTTAAATATTATATAACAAAATATCCTGTATGTCAAAGATTTTTTGTAAAACAAAAGGCAGACCACGCGATCTGCCGAAATTATTTTAAACCTTTTGCTAAAGCAATTAGGTGTTCAAGTTGCTCACTATTAAGATTTTTGACAGCTTCAAGCAGTTCCTGAGATTTTGTCGGATTTTTAGTATCGACATCAAAAAAATCTTTAGGTGAAATATTAAGGTAATCGCAGATATAAAAGAACACAGACATTGATGGAAGATTAACACCGTTTTCAATGTTGTTGATATATGCGGCACTCTGACCAATGGATAAACTCATATCTCTTGCTGAAACACCTTTGTTTGTTCGTAACTCAACAAGCCTGTTTATAAATTGTTCCTTTTCCACTTAAATCACCTACCTTGTGCATAATTATACTAAACAAGACGGTGAAATATATCCAAAATAATCATCAATATGTATTGACTTATATGAAATAATTAGATACAATATCAAAAAAGACTAATTAAACTATTATACATCTTACTTGACCACTATACACACACTTCCAACACAAACGACGTGTTTAACATCTCGTTTTTGCCTCAGGGCGTCTTTTTCCGTGGTAGGTCGGTCAATAAGAGAGCCCGTTGAAAGTCGTGTTCAACGGGCTGTTTTTATTCTGAAAGTTCAGATTTGCAGATTGTGAGGAAGAGCTTCTGTGTCCTCCCTGTTTTCAAACGGGTCGCCGAAGTTGTCGACCCTTACAAAAGTTACCGCCAAATGTCTGAGGAATGTCGGCAAGCGCCATTCCCTACAAGCTCACAATTTATCCGGGACATTTCTGTTGAAATGCCCAAAGCTGTGCAAAAGCAAAAACGCAGAAACCGAAGCTTCTGCGTTTTACATTTATCCTAAAATATTGAACACGCCGACAAAGATACTCAGTACCATAAGCCCTGCCAAGCCGAGCGCAACAATGCGAACGAATTTATTGTTCATTATTCTACACCGACAAAGCCTTTCATATCTGCGCTGATTTTATCGGTGAGTGCCTGTGATGCGGCTATGTCCTTGCCAACGGCTGTGACATAAATCTTGATTTTGGGCTCTGTGCCTGAGGGACGGATAACTGCGCCGTTGCCGCCGGGAAGAGCATAAGAAAGTACGTTTGACTTAGGAAGAGTGAGCTTTTCAACACTGCCGTCAACAAGTGAGGTTGCTTCGCTTGTGAGGTAGTCATACACCTTTTCAACCTTCATGCCTGCAATTTCCTTGGGTGGGTTTTCACGAAGAGAGGTCATAATGTTCTTCATTTTGTCCATACCCTCTGCGCCTGCAAAAGCAAAGTTGAGAAGTGTGTTCATATACATACCGTGCTCGGCATAAATATCTTCCATAACCTGATAGAGGTTTTTGCCCTCTTTGGCTTTGTAGTAAGCTGCCATTTCGCAAATGAGAGATGCACCGTTAACAGCGTCCTTATCTCTTGCGTGGATACCTGTGAGGTAGCCGTAGCTTTCTTCCATACCGAGGATATATCTGTCAGCCTCACCCTTTGCTTCAAGCTCGGTAATCAATTCACCGATATATTTGAAGCCTGTGAGCAAATCGTAGATTTCGCAGTTATATTCTTTTGCAACTGCTGAAATGAGGTTTGTTGTAACAATGGTTTTGATGATTGCAGGGTTTTCGGGGAGAGTGCCCTGTTCTTTTTTGCAGGAAAGAAGGTATTTTGCAAGCAAAACGCCCACTTCGTTGCCGGTCATAAGCTTGTATTCGCCGCCGTCGTTAACAGCAATACCCACACGGTCGCAGTCGGGGTCGGTTGCAAGGAGCAAATCACCGCCGATTTCGTTTGCCATTTTGATTGCTTCCTCAAAGGCCTGACGGATTTCGGGGTTGGGATAGGGGCAGGTGGGGAAGTTGCCGTTGGGCAATTCCTGAGATTTAACTACATTAACGTCCTTGAGACCCATTCTTCTGAGCACCTCGCGAACAGGCTTGTTGCCTGTGCCGTGAAGGGGAGCGTAGATAATTTTGAGGTCGCTGTTTTTGGTGATGTCGGGGTTGATGCACTCGTTAAGAACTGCTTTGTAGAAGTCTTCATAAACATCCTGACCGATGTATTCAATCATACCCTTTTCAACGGCTTCGTCAAAGGCGAGAGTTTTAACGCCTGAGAACATATCAACCTTCTGCATATATTCATAAGTTTTGGCGGCACCATCGTCAGTCATCTGATATCCCAGAGGGTCGTAGCATTTGTAGCCGTTATACTGTGCAGGGTTGTGGCTGGCTGTGATAACAATACCTGATGAACAGCTAAGTCTGCGAACGGCAAAAGAAAGCATGGGTGTGGGAACAAGCTCAGGATAAAACCATACCTTGATGCCGTTGCCTGCAAGAACCTCTGCCGCACTTTTTGCAAAAACGTCGGAGTTAATTCTTGAATCGTGAGCAATGGCGATTGTGGGGTTTTCAAAAGCTTCGTTAAGATAATCGGCAAGACCCTGTGTTGCCTGGTTAACGGTGAAAACGTTCATTCTGTTGGTGCCTGCACCGATAACTCCGCGAAGTCCGCCTGTGCCGAACTCAAGATTTCTGTAGAAACGGTCAAGAATTTCATCTTCTTTACCTTCAATTGCTTTGAGCTCATTGTAAACCTCGGGCACGCACTGAGCTTTTTCAAGCCACAAATTGTAAAGCTCGTTAATGTTGTTCATAGAAAATTCCTCCTCTTATTTTTTGCGTTTATGTTCAGGCTTGTTGAGAGCCTTTTTTTCTTTGTTATAATGGCTGAAGGCTGAGTAAAACATACCCGGCAAGGCTCCGCCTGCACAGAGAATCAGATCAACCATTGTGTCAACAAGACCGGCTTCGCTGCTGAAGACCGTGCGCTGAAGGTTGAGCCCGTAAAGGCGGTCCATTGTAAATTCGTAAAACTCCCATCCTACTGAAAGGGTAACGGAAAAGGCAAGGGCAAAAAGTGAAGCAAGTGCCGGACTTATGCGCTTGTCAACAGGTTGCTTCGACTGAATGATTACCGCCAGCTCATATCCGCCCACAGCACCGATGAAGCCTGCAAAAAAATGCTCGGGTACGTCGATGTATTCAAAGGTGGTGAATTTGTTGACCGTTGTGCCCACAACACAGCCGAAGGCTATGAAGAAATTGAGCCCGGTAAAAATGTTATACGGTACCTTTGTGATGAAGCTTTTTCCGCCGAGAAGCTGAAACAAATCCCACAGATGGGTAAAAATTATTGCAAAAATTGCCTGCAGAAATTCAACAGTATATCCGCGGAAAAACAGCACCGTTCCCCAGATGAAAAGTGCGGCTCGGCACATCCACCAGGTGATCTGATGGGATTTGGGAATTACGGGAATGGAATTTAACTTTTTCAAGATTTTAACACTCCAAATATATAACAATACATTATAAATATACGACTTTTTCATCCAAAAATCAATAACTGTTTTTAATTTATCATATAAATTTAATAACAGATTGAAAAATATGTTGCAAAAATGTGAAATATGTTTTATAATACATCTACTAATGTAATTATTCAGGAGGATTTCACCATGGATGAAAACAAAGTAGTTGAAACCAACTCAACTGAAAACAAATCAGACATCAAAGGCACTATCATCAAATGCGTTGCGGCTATCGTTTGCGTTGCAATTTTGATGGTTACTCTTTCTCAGAGCGTTACCAAGCTTACAGAAAACAACGTTGCTGTTGCTGAAGTTCTTGCTTCTGCAAACGGCGGTTCAGCTTCTGTTGATGCAGACGCTCCCGTTGTTGACGATTCAACCTCAACAGATGCTCCTGTTGTTGACGATTCAACTGCAACAGA
>JAGBHX010000032.1 GCA_017935265.1 Clostridia bacterium
CTTACTCCGCAGGAAACCGAAAAGCTGTTTAATATTCTTCGCCGTATGCGTGATGACGGTAAGTGTATTATCATTATCACTCATAAGCTTCACGAAGTACTCTCCCTTTCGGACAGGGTTTCGGTTCTCAGAAAAGGTGAATATGTCGGCACAATCAACACCTGTGATGCTGACGAAAGCAAGCTTACCGAAATGATGGTCGGTAAAAAAATTGACCTCAATATTGAGCGCTTCGAGCCTGAAAATCAAAGTGAGAGGCTTGTGGTTAACAACATTACCTGTGTTGACAGAATGGGTACAACCGTTCTTGATGACATATCCTTCACGGCAAGAAGCGGGGAAATCCTCGGTATTGCAGGCATTGCCGGCTCGGGTCAGCGTGAGCTTCTTGAATCAATTGCAGGTCTTCAGCGTTTGTCGTCGGGTGAGATTCTTTACATGGTTCCCGATACAGGCAAAACTGAAAATCTTCGCGATAAAACACCTATGCAAATCAGAAACATGGGTGTTCGCCTTTCATTTGTTCCTGAAGACAGACTCGGTATGGGTCTTGTAGGAAATATGGATATTGTTGACAATATGATGCTCAGAAGCTATTCAAAGGGTCATTCGTTCTTCCTTAAACGCAAAACACCCAAAGACCTTGCAATGAAAATTATCAACGACCTTGAGGTTGTTACACCGGGTGCAACAACACCTGTCCGCCGTCTTTCCGGCGGTAACGTTCAGAAGGTTCTTGTCGGTCGTGAAATCGCTTCATCTCCAACGGTGCTTATGGTTGCTTACCCTGTAAGAGGTCTTGATATCAACTCATCATATATGATTTACAATCTTCTCAATGAGCAGAAGAAAAAGGGCGTTGCAATTATCTTTGTCGGTGAGGACCTCGATGTTCTCGTTGAGCTGTGCGACAGAATTATGGTTATCGGTTCCGGCAAAATCAACGGAATTGTTGATGCACGTACCACCACAAAAGAAGAAATCGGTCTTCTTATGACCAAATCAAAATACGACGGAAAGGAGAATGACAATGGCTGATGTTTCTGCTGCTAAAAAACAGCGTGAGCCCTTAATTCACGTTGTTAAGCGTGATGAATTGCCCGGATGGCACGCGTGGCTTATTCGCATTGCAACTGTTTTTATCGGGATGATTCTTGTCGGATTCCTTTCTATGCTTGTTACTGAAAAGGGATTTTTTGAAACATATGAAATTATGTTTAAGGGTGTATTCGGAAAGCTTTTTGAAGGATATACCACAATGTTCTGGAAATATCTTCAGGAAATTGCAATTCTCCTTTGTCTCGCTCTTGCGCTTACACCTGCGTTTAAAATGAAATTCTGGAACTGCGGTGCAGAGGGGCAGGCACTTATGGGCGGTCTTGCTTCAATTTTCTGTATGATTCAGTTCGGTGAAAAACTTCCTTACGGTGTGCTTATTGCCGTTATTGCGCTCACAAGTATTCTTGCAGGCGCAATTTGGGGCATAATTCCTGCTGTCTTTAAGGCTTTGTTTAACACAAATGAAACCTTGTTCACTCTTATGATGAACTATATCGCCACTCAGATTATAGCTTATTATGTTTATATCGAAGGCGGCGGCTCAAACGTTATCAATCCGGTTTCTGCGGGTAATTTTCCAAAGGTCGGCACAAACGATTATTTTGTTAACATTGTTACTGTTGCTGTTATAACCGTACTTATGTATGTTTATCTTAAATACAGCAAACAGGGTTACGAAATTTCTGTTGTCGGTGAAAGCCGCAACACAGCCAAATACATCGGCATCAACGTTAAGAAGGTTATTATTCGCACTATGGCAATTTCCGGTGCTTTGTGCGGCGTAACGGGTATGCTTCTTGTTGCAGGTAAAGACCACAGTATCAACACAAACCTTGTCGGCGGTCAGGGCTTTACAGCTATTCTTATGTCCTGGCTCGGTCAGTTCAATCCGTTTGTTATGGTTGTTATGACTGCAATTGTTGTTTTCCTGAGATTGGGCGTTTCAAAGGTTGCAGATGCTTCACTCCTTAACTCATCTTATTCAGAAATTATGGTTGGTATTGTTATTCTTATGCTCGTAGGCTGTGAATTCTTTATTCATTATTCAATACGCTTCCGTCATAAAAACAAGGAGGTAGGAGCATGATTATTCAATTTATTTGTCGCGCAATTCTCCTTGGTGTTCCGCTTCTTTTTGGCTCAACAGGTGAAATTATCACCGAAAAATCGGGACATCTCAACCTTGGTATTCCCGGTATTATGTACGTAGGTGCAATCAGCGGCGTTGTAGGCTCATTCATCTATGAAAATGCCTGCGGTAATGATATTGAAGCTATGAACGGATTTCTTGCTGTTATTATTCCGCTTATCTGTTCAATAGCCGGTTCGGTAATTATGGGTCTTATTTACTCATTCCTTACTGTCACTCTTCACGCCAATCAAAATGTTACGGGTCTTGCTCTCACAACACTCGGTATCGGTCTCGGCAATTTCCTTGGTGCATCACTTATTAACATCACAGGCAGTGAGCTGCCCTCAATCGCACTTACCAAAACAAGCACCTTTTTTGCAACTGAGCTTCCTTTTGCCAAAAGCCTTGGTTGGTTTGGCGAGCTGTTTTTGTCGCACGATTTCCTTACCTATCTTGCTATTGCCATTGCCCTGATAACATCATTTGTTCTCAACAAAACAAGAGTCGGTCTTAATCTCAGGTCAGTCGGTGAAAGCCCTGCAACCGCAGATGCGGCAGGCATTAACGTCAGCCGATACAGATACGTTGCCACCTGCATAGGCAGTGCTGTTGCAGGCCTCGGCGGACTTCAGTATGTTGTTTCTTACGCAAGTGGCGTTTGGTCAAATAATGCTTTCGGTGACCGTGGTTGGATGGCAATTGCACTTGTTATTTTTGCTCTTTGGAAGCCGTCCTTTGCTATCATCGGTTCGTTCCTTTTCGGTGCACTGTGTAATGCGAACAACTACATTCCCGGCCTCGGAACTGAAACTCAGGAGCTGTTTAAAATGCTTCCATACGTTGTTACAATTATCGTGCTTGTTGTTACAAGTATGCGCAAAAAGAGGGAACATCAGCCGCCTCAAGGACTTGGACTTTCTTATTTCAGAGAAGAAAGATAATTTTTGCGGATTGCATTTTATTATGCAATCCGCTTTTTTATATTGAAGATTTATTTTTACTGTGATATAATTATTCAAATTGATTTTGGAGAGCGTTGATATGGCTATAGAAAAGGTTAAGGAATATTTTAAACAGTTCGGTATGGAAAACCGAGTGCTTGAATTTGAAGTTTCAAGTGCAACTGTTGAGCTTGCAGCTCAGGCTCTCGGATGTGAACCTGAGAGGATTGCAAAATCAATCACCATGAACGTTGACGGCGGTTGTGTTATGATTATTGCCGCAGGCGACGTAAAAATAGACAATGCTAAATATAAAGCTGAGTTTGCAACCAAGGCAAAAATGCTTTCACCGGACGAGACTCTTGATATGACGGGGCACGCTGTTGGCGGTATTTGTCCGTTTGCCATAAATGACGGTTGCAGAGTGTATCTTGATGAGTCTCTTAAAAGGTTTGATTTTGTTTATCCTGCCTGCGGAAGCAGTAACAGTGCAATCAAGCTTACCATAGAGGAGCTTGAAAAGTATTCAGGATACATAAAGTGGATTGATGTCTGCAAAATGAAATAAGGTGTTTTTATGAAAAGTTTTGATATCAAAACCAAAATTTACTTTGGTGAAAGCTCACTTGACCGCCTGGAACAGATTGACTCCTCAAAGGTGCTTATAGTCGCCGATCCTTTTGTTGTTAAAAGCGGTCTTGGCAATCATATTACTTCAAGGCTTGACAGAGCAAGCATTGATTATGAGATTTTCAGCGAGGTTATCCCTGACCCGACGATTGATAAAATCACTCAGGGCGTTGCTGTGCTTGTTAAAAGCGATGCGGACACAATCATTGCTGTAGGCGGCGGCTCAGCTATTGACCAGGCAAAGGCAATGAGAGAGGTCGTCTGCAAAATGGATGAGTATAAGAACAAGCCTTTGAGGCTTATTGCTATACCCACCACAAGCGGAACAGGCTCAGAGGTGACGGCATTTTCAGTTGTGTCTGATGCTGACAGCGGCAAAAAATTTCCTTTGGTTTCTGATTCGATTTTACCCGATGAAGCGATTCTTGATGTGGAGCTTGTTAAAACCGTTCCACCAATATACAAAA
>JAGBHX010000033.1 GCA_017935265.1 Clostridia bacterium
ACTCTCGGAGATGATGAAATGTTTTTCACAGACAAAACCTATGACATAAACGAGTTAGCCAAAAGCAACCTTCACATTCACACCAATTTTTCAGGCTGTGCCAAGGAAGAGATGGATTTTTTAGAAATCGTGAGAGTTGCAAAGCAGGCAGGGCTCAAAAAAATCGCAATCACCGACCATATCTACAGGCGTGACGAGTTACCCGAATTTATCGAAAACTGCGCACGTTTAAGACGTCTTCGCGATGAAATCAATTCAGATACGGAAATTTTAATCGGCGGTGAATTTTCCTGCTACAAAGAAGATGATTACACCCTCAACGGAGTTGAAATTGAAACAGACTACCGCCTTTATGCGCAGAATCATTTTCACGTAACCGGTTGGCAGCAGGGCGACGGCGGCACTCCCGAGGGATACAAAGAGGTTACCAAAAGAATGCTTCATAATCTTTTTAAAAACAAAGCCGCCGACACGATTGCCCACCCGTTTTCAGGCAGATACCTCACAAGGGCAAAGGGTTGGCCGAGTGATACCGTGGGCAATACCTGGACCGAAAACGAGCTTGGTGACATTATGCTTGAAGGCCACGAAAGCGGCTGTGCATGGGAATTTAATTCAAGCAACCTTGTAAGCGACCCTGAGCTTATTAAAAAAATGTATTACATCGGCAAGGAAATCGGCGTTGTTTTCACGGTCGGCACAGATGCCCACCGACTTGAAGCCATTGACACAAAAAACATTGCACAGGAATTGAAAAGGATCATCAGAAATGGATAAATACGCATTTTTTCTCGATATTGACGGCACTCTCACCTCGGCAGGAGGCATTTGCGAAGAAAATATACTCGCAATTAAAAAAGCACGAGAGCTCGGTCACAAAATTTTTATAAACAGCGGAAGAAGTATGGGCTACGTACCCGGCTGTGTTCGTGAGGTTGAGTTCGACGGATATGTTGTGGGCATCGGCTGTTACGTTACCTACGGCGATGAATTGCTTTTGTCGGTGGCTATCCCTCCCGAGGAGGTTGCCGAAATGTTCGAAAAATTCACCTCAGAGGGCAAAGAGGTTGTGCTTGAGGGAGAAACACAAAGCTTTCGCAACAAATATAACGAAAACGAAGATTTTATTCTTCTTGAAAACGGCAAGGAATATCTTGAAAAGTATTCTGATTACAGAATAACCAAGTTTTTTGTTCCCTTTAATTTTCCTGAAGAAGAAATCAACGAGCTTCGCAAAAGATACACCGCTTTTCAGCACCCGACATATCTTGAATATGCACCAAAGGGCTATTCAAAAGCGACGGGAATGGAGATGATTTTGCAAAAATGTAACATTCCCCGTGAGCGATGCGTTGCAATCGGTGACAGCGCAAACGACATTGATATGCTCAACTATGCAGGCATATCCGTTGCCGTGGGCAACGCACAGGACGAAATCAAGGCTATTTGCACAAAAATAACCGCCCCCGCAAATGAGGGCGGCGTTGGCAAAGCCATTTGTGAAATTCTTGGCATCAGTTTATAGGAAGATAAACAGTTGCTTTAAACAAATCTCCGTCAATTGTAAGCTTCAGCTCGCCACCCTGGAGTGAGCAAAGCTGTTTTGCAATGGAAAGACCGAGACCGTTACCCTCCTCACTGCCTCGTGATGCATCACCGCGGACAAAGCGTTCGGTGAGCTCATCGGGTGAAATATTAAGAGGGTCTTTTGAAATATTTTTGAGTTCAAACACACCGAAATTACCTTCTCTGCGGATTGAGGCATAAACTCTTGTGCCCTTCGCAGAGTATTTTTTTGCATTGGACAAAAGATTTTCAAGCACTCGGTAGGTATGAGGCCCGTCAACAAACACTCTGACATCTTCACAGTTTTCTGCAAAACGAAGCTCCAGATCACGGGCTTCAAAATCAGACTGGAACTCCCCTGTTGCCTGGGCAACAAGCTCTTTGAGGTTGAGATAAACCTTGTTGATTTTGATGTTTCCCGTTGAAGCCTTTGAAGCTTCAATGAGGTTTTCAATGAGATTTTTGAGATTAAGGGATTTATCAGACAAAATGTCGATATATTTGAGCGCATCCTCATCATTTATATCACACTTTTTGAGCAAATCCACATAAGAAATAATTGACGTCAGAGGTGTTTTTAAATCGTGCGAAACATTTGTGATAAGCTCTGCCTTCGTGCGTTCATTTTTAATAGCCTGTGCCACAGCTTCATCCATTTCAGCCTTGGTCACTTTAAGGCTTTCATTAAGAGTTGTCAGCGATTGCGGCAGACGCTCGCCGTAGAGATTTGCGCTTGTGTGCTCGTTGGCGGCAACAATAATTTTATCAAGAGTGTTGAGATACTTTGCAGCGAAGAAAATTGTTGCAACGTCAAAAACAAGCAACAGCAAGCTTACAATCACGGTGATAACTCCGTCATTAAATGCACCCACAGCCGCCAAAAACATTCCTGCGATGTTGATTAAAACCCAAAGCGCGGCAAAGAGAATAAACTTTTTGCTCAGGTGCTTCATTTTGTAGGCAAAGAAGGCTTTTCTCACCCCTCTTACACACCACTTAACAAATTTTGCAACACCTTTGAAGATGAGCATAATGAGTTTAACGGTTATGCAGTTTCTGAAGATTTTTTCTTTAGCTTTTTTGGTGCGAACAACGCTTGTGACAAATTCAACCAGAAGCACAAACGCAACACAGAAGTAGCTTGAAACAAGAGTCGTGAAGATTTTGTCATATGTTTCCCAATAATCGAAAGTAACAACAAACAAACAAAACAGCCCGGCAATCGCACCTGCCGACAGTGCCAGATGAACGTCAGCGGGAAGCCTGTCGATTGCAACAGTTGTGCAGCCGTCTGCACCCTTTATGTGGCCTGAGCAAACAAGTATGAGCGCAACACAGATGATAAGAAGCACAAGAGATACAACGGCCGTCATCACCGTGAAGTCAAAATTCGTAGGTAACGACTGATACTCATGATAGAGGTTGCCTATTTCATCATCGCCGTTGACAACAATTAAGCTATTGACATAAAAAGCGGCTTCATCATAATCCTTAAAAGTTGATTCTAAATCGTATGATGATTCGATAATCCAACGGTTTGACTCCAACCCGGAGCCTGATTCATAAAGAATTTCTCCGTTTTCTTTCACAAGATAAAATATCTGTGATTTAATTGAAGCAATTTCACTTTCGGGAGACTTCATATTGGTATAAACCGTGTCGCCCTTTTTAACATAATATTTTAAGTTGACGTAATTGTTTATCAGATATTTGTAGTGAGCTATATCGCTCTTGTAAAGACCATACTGGGATTGAATATAGTCATTTACCTCCTGCCTTGCTCTGAGTTCAATTTCCTCCACCGTATCGGTATAGTTATAGCAATGGAAGGCGTAATCACCATATCCGTAACCATAGCTTACAGTATAGTGAAATTCATGTTCATTAAAGCATCCATAACGAACAAGTGAAGCGTATTTCAAAAACTCGGTTCCCTCGGCATAATTGAGAATTTTCTGCACCATCTGCACCGTCTTTGAGGCATACGGGTCCACAATATATTTCTGATTCTCATAAGAAACCTCGGGAATCTGCGAATCAAGAATTTCGCTGTATCCGTTTTCGTTATAAATGGATTCGCCGTCCTCCTGACGCTCATAATTCTGAGCAATATATTCAAGCTCACGCTTTATTATGGCCGCCTTTTTCAAAGAATAGGCAGAAACTATTTCACGCACAGTGCTTTCACTGTTTGCCTGCAGCTTTTCGAGGTAAGCCTCAGGGTTGTCAAAAAGCTTTTCTGTTTGCACAATCTGTGACATCACCCGATACTGAAATGACGGGCAATCAAAGAAATCGGGCAGACCGCCGTGATACAGGTCCGCAAACGCGTCTGCCGTTGAGCCGTACAACGTATTGTTCATAACAAAAACACATTGCACCGCAGAAAAAGCCAGCGTAAATGACAGCACAACCGTCATAACAACAAGGATAAGCTTTACTGCTTTAGATTTTTTCCATTTTGTAGCCAAGTCCGTACACCACCTTTAAATATTGAGGGTCTTTGGGATTGATTTCAATTTTGCTTCGGATGTTTTTGATGTGCACCGTAACCGTTCTTTCAACGCTGTAGGCCGGCTCGTTCCACACGGCCTCATAAATCTGCGCACTTGAAAGCACCTTGCCCGTGTTTTTCATCATAAATTCAAGAATACCGTATTCCCTTGCGGTAAGCTTGATTTGCTCGCCGTCAACGGTGACCTCCTTTGTGTCGGTATCAAGGGTGATTCCGCCGGTGATAAGAAGATTTTCTTTTTGCGGCAAGCTGCCGAGCATTGCGTAACGGCGAATCTGCGATTTGACGCGAGCCATAAGCTCAAGAGGGTTAAAGGGCTTGGTAACGTAGTCGTCTGCGCCGAAGTCAAGACCCATAATTTTGTCGGTATCTTCACTTTTGGCAGAGAGCATAATTATCGGGAAATTGTATTTATCCCTTAATTTATGGGCGGTCATCAGTCCGTCGAGCTTCGGCATCATAACGTCAAGAATCATACAGTGAATCTGCTCATTTTTAACAGCTTCAAGAGCCTCTATTCCGTCATAGGCCTTAATTACGTCATAGCCCTCGAGCTTAAGATAGATTTCAATTGAGTCCACAATGGCTGTGTCGTCGTCACAAACAAGCACACGGTACATAAACATCCTCCTTTTACAGGTCCCTGCATATATATTGAAACATTTAATTTTTAAAACATTGCATAGTAAATATAAAGAAAAAATAAAGACTTTAATTCATTATAACACTTACACCCACATTTTCAAACACTAAATATTGACACACATATTTTAAAAAGCTATAATTCAATTACAAACTAAAGAAAGGTCTGGTTTTGTGAAAGCGAAAGAAATTATCCGCACACTGAAATTTGTTCTTTTTTCTGCAGGTGCCGGCATCATTCAAACTGTCACCTTCACCCTGCTGAATGAATTTGTAACCGACAAATACTGGTACGCCTATCTGCCCGCGTTGGTGCTTTCGGTTTTATTCAATTTCACGGTCAACCGAAAATTCACCTTCAAATCGGCAAGCAATGTGCCTGTTGCAATGCTGAAGGTTGCGGCATATTATGTGGTGTTTACTCCCCTTTCAACCTGGTGAGGCGATTTTTTGGCAGAAAGCTGGCATTGGAACGAATATGCTGTGCTCGCCCTGACAATGGCAATCAACCTTTCAACAGAATTTCTTTATCAGAAATTTGTGGTGTTCAGAAACTCCATTGACACAAACGAACTTGCAAAAAAAGAAGAGAAGAAATAATCTTTCAGAGCGAAAAGGAAAGCTTTTCGCTCTTGTTTTTTTTAAAAAAATATGCAATAATAAGAAGATAACTTCTCAGGGGTGATGATATGGCAAAAATCGAAAAAGAGGAACTTGATTATCTTGAAACTGTCCGTGACTTTATGGACAGAGAAATTGTCAAGCTCAACAATCTTTCGCAGGAGCTTGAGGAAACCATAATCAAAGAGGGGCAAAAGTTTGCTCAGGATGATCCGTATCAGGCTGTTTACGGCTCAACAGCATTGACCGAGCTGCACTACAGCATTGAAAGAAAAATGCTCAGAAGCGAAACCGCAAAGCAGGACGCATATTTTTTGAAGGGGCTTAAAAATCACCCGTATTTTGCAAGAATTGACTTCAAAGAGGACGATTACCCCACCGAGCAGTTTTACATCGGGCTGAAAAGTCTGTTTGACGAAAAGGAGATTGCCCCCTATGTTTATGACTGGCGCGCTCCCATTGCAGGCCTTTTTTATGAAGACTTTGACACAAGCAAGGCTTTTTATGAGGCTCCGTCAGGCAGAATTGAAGGCGAAATTGAAAGAAAGCGTCAGTATAAATTCGAAAACGGTGAGTTGGTTTATTGCTTTGACAGCGACATCAAAATTGATGACTACATTCTTCAACAGGCTTTGAGTGAAACCTCAACAGACAGACTCAAGGTTATTGTAAGCAGTATTCAGAAAGAGCAGAACAAGGCCATCCGCTTCGGCGGTGACAAAAATCTGATTATCTGCGGACCTGCCGGCTCAGGCAAAACCTCCGTAGGCTTTCACAGAATTGCATATCTGCTTTACCGTTACAGACACAATCTGTCCTCCGCTGAGGTGGTCATGTTCACGGGCAGTGACATTTTTGCAAGCTACGTTTCGGATATTATTCCTGAATTGGGTGAAGCACCGATTAAGGATTTTAATTTCTACGCACTTTTGAGAAACGGTATGCGCACAAAGGATTATTATGAGCAGGCAGAGGCTATCATCTCAAAAGAAAAAGGCAGACTTGAAGCCGCAAAAGTTAAAAACTCACCTGAGTTTATTACTTTTGTTGAAAAATTTGTAAAGGATTTCAACTTTACTTTTTCAGATTTTTCACTTTACGGTGACCTTGTTTACAGCGGTGAAGAAATTGCAAAGCACCTCAAATCACGCCCCAAAATCACAGAATTTGCGGACAAGCATAATCTGATTTCAGACTATGCGAATGATAAAATTAACAGCTACTTCGCCAATAATTACGAAAAGCTTTATGAAATTGCCGACGAGCAGAGCAGTATTCTTGACGATACGGGCGACTGCATTGAAGCGATGAAAAAGAAAATCAAGCAGGAATCAAGAAACCGCCTTGGCAACGAGCTCAACATTGATGATTACTCTCTTCTGAGAAAAATTTATGAAGCCTACGGTGACAATGCAATCACCAAGGAATATAAAAAAGATGTGGGCAACGGACTGATTAAATTTGAAGATGCAATGCTCGTTCTTTTCCTGAGATGTCTGCTCGGAAAAATGCACCAGAAAAACAAGGTGCGCCACGTACTCATTGACGAGGCGCAGGATTTTTCAATTCTTCAGCACAGAGTTATTCGCTACCTTTATCCCAAGGCAAAATTCACCATTCTCACCGACTCAAACCAGGCAATTGTACCTGCCATAAATTCGGCCGACGTGAATGAAATCGCCGCCCTCTATGAGGCAGAAATTCTCAGGCTCAACAAGAGCTACCGTTCCACAAAGCAAATCAGTGCATTTGCAATGAAGCACCTCCCCTCGCCCGATTACGAAACCTTTGAGCGTGACGGAGAAGAGCCTGTAATCATTGAAAGCGCTGACGCTTGTGAAGACATCAGAAGCGTGCTCGGAAGTGCCGACGGTTCGGTTTGCATAATTACAAAAACCTCGCCCGAAGCAAAAGCGATTTACAACAAGCTGATTGTTGACACAGACATTGAGCTGTACGCCGACAAGGACAAAATTTTCGGCAATAAGGCGGCAATTATGCCTGTTGTTTACACAAAGGGTCTTGAATTTGACAATGTCATCATCGTTGACAATGACGGAGAATTTGACGGCGAAGAAAACAACCCCTATTTTTACATGGCGGCAACAAGAGCGTTGCACAAGCTGACAATAATAAAATGCTGAAAAAAGCGGATTGAGCCAAAAGACTCAATCCGCTTTTAAACTGTTTAATCTTCTTTGGTTGCAAGGGCTATGATTGTTTCAACACAAAGGTCCTGACCAAGAAGTGCACTATCAAGACAGATGTGATAGTTGCGCGGGTTGCCCCACTCCCTGCCGGTGTAATGCTCGTAATTCACCTTGCGCTTTTTGTCTTTTTCATCAAGGCGTTTAACAGGCTTCTTTTCACTTTCGCCGTAAAGACGGACTATTCTGTCGGCACGGTAATCCTTGTTGGCATGAACGAAAACATTCAGGCAATCGTCACGGTCGCGAAGAATGTAATCGGCACATCTGCCCACAATTACACAAGGCTCCTCGTCAGCAAGCTGCATTATAACCCTGCGCTGAATGTTCCACAAAAAGTCGGAGGCTGAAAGACCGTCCATAATTCCGGGTGAGCCGGGTGCTGTGAAAGCGTAAGCAAATTTATGCTTACCCGGTGCGTACTCGCCCTGCTCTTCAATATACTGAGGAGCAAAACCCGTTTCTGCCGCCACATGCTTTACAAGCTCTTTGTCATAATACTTGTAACCGAGGCGGTTTGCAACTTCCTTTGCTATGCTTCTGCCTCCTGAGCCAAATTCACGGCTTATGGTAATAATCTTTTTCATACGGATACCTCCTTTATTTCTTTCTATTCTTATTTTATATTAAATATTAACAAAAATCAACCGAAATATTAAAAAAATATATGTTTTTTGCACATTTTGTTGTTACTGAGCAAAAATCCCCTCTGCCAAAACAGAGGGGATTAGCTTTTATATCATATCATAAATAAAGTTTACGCCTTCACTCAGATATTTTGTGATAAGAGTGAGGGTATTTTCAAGCTCGGTGGGTGCAGTATCTTCAATTACGCCCGCATCAGCAAGAGCAACTCTCAAATCTTCAACAGCGGCTTTCCAGCCTGCATTGTCAACGATTGTTTCATCAAGCTGTTTTTCAACTTCGGCAACTGCTGCTTCAATAGCTTGAATTTCTTCATCGGTGAGATCCGATTTATCTGCTTCCTTCCATGAAGCAAGATAGCCTTTGGCAATTTTGGAAAGTCTGCCTTCGTTAAACTGGGGATAAACCTCAGGATTTGAATAAACATCAACCATATTATCATCGGTCATAATTTCAAAGGCCATTTTAAGTGCAACATCGTTGTCGGGGAGCATTTCGTGAGCCTGATGGCTGATGTACCAGGTTGTGCAGGGAAGAAGTCCTGTTGTGGCATCAACTGTGTTGTCGGGTGAAATGTGGTTATGAGCGGGGTCGGAGCAATATGTGCCCACAGCCTTGTAGCCGTCACCGAGAGTTTCGCCAACGTTTGCAAAGGTTGCACCCATTGAAGCTGATTCTGCGTGAACGATGCCGTCACCGTTGGTTACATTGTAATCCCTGCAAAGAGGGAACATTCCGCCGCCGTGGCAAACAATGTTAAACACCTCGGCACCTGATGCTTTGAGCTCGGCAATGTTTTCGGGGAAGTTTTTGCGTGCGAGCATATAAGCGTCTACTTCTGCGGCAATTGAAGCATATTCCTCATCTTCAAGCCACATTGCTCTTGCCTGCTGGTAATAATCCGTGGGGCAAAGTGCCCAGATGAGAGTGGTTGAGCGCACACCTGCACTGATAAGTCCGTCAAGAACACCGTGAAGAGTTGCATCAATAACATCTTCAGGGAGAATTCTGAGCACAATGTTTATAAGGTATGCAAGGTAAGTGTCGCCCAAAAGTGTTACGAGAAGCTCATTATAAAGAACGTTGTCATCATAAAAAACGCTGAGGTTACCCGTGAGAAGGTCACCGATAATATCTGAGCCGTCAATTGCAGGAATTACATATTCCATACGCTTGATAAGCTCGTAGTCCTCGGGGTATGTTTCAAGATAGCTGACACCGATTGTTCCGCCAAGGCTGATGTTACAAAGACGAACCTGCTGTGCACCTGTCTGAGGAAGAACAACATCGTGAATGTAATGATGAAGCTTTTCTGTTTCGTGCTTTATGCTTCCGAATGAGTCATAGCCGAAATAATAAACAGTTTCTGCACCCACTAAATCGCAAAGGCCCTGGAGAGGAAGCAATTTAAAATGATACTCTCTGAGTTCATCTGACATTTCGCTCATAGGATATTCATAGCAAGGAACATCAACGTTTGCAAGGTAGTTGCCCTCGGCATCCTTGTGAATATAATAAAGTCCGTCATAAGCGCCCTGCTTGGCGGCTTCATAAAGGCTGTCGTTATCGCCTGTTAAAATTGCCAGAATCAACGGAACAACGGCAACCTTCACAAGAGCCATAACATCAATTTCAAGCGGCCAGCCTGTTACATAACCGGTTTCATCAGGAATTTTTTCACCGTTTTCGTCAAGAACGTAGGTATCATTCTGACTCATACCGTGAACAATGATAATCGGTGTATCTTTGTCATAATCTGCAACATAGCCGCTGTCTGCCATTGCTGAAACAGATACGATTGAAACAACCATAGCCAACGAAAGAATAATACTGATTATTTTTTTGAATTTCATAAACTGCACCTCGCAATTTTTATTAAGAAAATTTTAACATAAAACAAGCTCGTCTCTCAATGCAATTATTCAATAAAGTTTGTTTAATTTTATTGGTGATTTGCACAAAAGAAAATCTCCGCTGTCAAAATAACAACGGAGATTGTTTTATTTAAGCAAATTTTCAACAACTGCTTTGATTTCTTCTGCAGAAGATGCAACAACCTTACCCTGGGCGTGGGTGTCCCTGCCGCCGCCCTTGCCGTTGAGGGCAGCATTGAGGGCTGAAACAGTTTCTTTAACATTGGTTGTGGCGCTTACCACGTAGATATAGTTAGTATCATCGGTTTTTGAGAGCAGAATACACTTTTCCGTTCCGTTTTCAAGCAGAGAATTTGCGCAGAAAATCAAATCGTCGTATGACTGATTTTCGGTTATTGCGTAAGCACAGTTGCCGACCTTGGTGGGGTTAAGCTCATAGAAGGCTAACTTTTTGGACATCTTCTGATTTTCATATTTGAGAGCCTGAATAAGCTCTGCCTGCTTTGAAACGGCAGAAGCTACGTTGTCCCTTGAAGCTGAAAGCATACCCATAACAGCCTTGACCGCATTGTGAAGATAAACATAATCTTTATATGCGTGTATACCTGCAACCATTTCAATTCGCGTGCCTTTTTTGCGGGGGCAGGAATCAAGAATTTTAATAACGCCCACGTCACCTGTTCTTGACGGGTGAGGTGCACAGCAGGCGCAACAGTCAACACCGTCAATTTTAACGAGGCGGATGCCCTCGGTGGTGTCAAGCTTTGAACGGTATTGAGTGGCGGCCAACTCCTCGGGGGAGGGATACCACGCAGTAATAGCGGTGTTGTTTCTTACTGCAAGATTAGCCAGAAGCTCAACCTTTTCAATATCCTCGTGAGAAAGAGGTCCGCTGAAGTCAACGGTCATCACCGCTTCACTCATATGAAAACCTACGTTGTCGTAGCCGAAAAGATTGTGAACAATACCTGCCACTATGTGCTCACCTGCGTGGCTCTGCATACGGCTGAAGCGCAAATCCCAATCAATTTTACACTCAGCCTCTGCACCGACAGCAAGCTCAGCCTCGGTTTTATGGCAAATCAATTCGCCTTTTTCCTGAACGTCGAGAACTTTTATGCCGTTGAGTGTGCCTTCGTCGGGAGCCTGTCCTCCCCCTTCGGGATAAAAAGCGGTTTTGTCAAGCACAACCTCATAGCCGCCGTCAACCTTTTCACAAGAGACAACCGTTGCGGTAAATTCACGGCAATATGCATCAATTTCATAAAGTCTTTGTGTCATAATATCACCTTAAAACGGGAGTAAAAAAGCTTTACTCCCGTCATAATTATTTAAGTTTGTTTTCAAGAAGCTCTTTGATAACGGTGGGGTCACCTGCGCCTTTAAGCTCGCGCATACAAGCACCGAAAAGTGCCTGCAATGCTTTAACCTTGCCGTTTTTATAATCTTCAACAGCCTGAGCATTTTCGCTGATAACCTTATCAACAATACCGTCAACCGCAGAAGAATCAACCTGCTTGTCAAGACCGTTTGCCTTGCAGTATTCAACAGGGTCTGCACCGTCTTCAATAACAGCGATGAGCACCTTTTTGCCTGCGTTTCTGTTAATCTTTCCGCCGTCAACCATTTTGATGATTGCGGCAAGATTGTCGGCAGTTACGTCAAGCTCGTTAACAGTCTTCTTGGCCTTGCGGAGAATACCCATACAGTCGGTAAGAATCCACGCAGCAGCATCCTTTGCGTTACAGCCGAGAGCAATTGTGTCATCAAGAAGCTTGCTGATTTTGTGGTTTGCAATAAGCATATCAATTTCCTTGTCGGAAATGCCTGCTTCTCTGTACTGCTCTGCCTTTTCGTCAACAGCTTCGGGCTTGCTTGCCTTAATCTGTTCAAGCCATTCATCGTCAATGATAATGGGCATAAGGTTTGCATCGGGGAAATAGCGGTAGTCGGCCTCTGTTTCCTTGTTGCGCATTGCAAAGGTTTTTCCGCTTGCGTCGTCAAAACGTCTTGTTTCCTGAACAAGCTCTTCTGTTTCGTATTCAATAGCATCGATGTGACGCTGTGATTCGTAATGAATTGCCTTTTCAATAGCTTCAAAGGAACTCATATTTTTGATTTCGGTACGAACACCGAATTCCTCACTGCCCTCAGGACGAACAGAAATGTTAACGTCGCAACGCATTGCACCCTCTTCACACTCGGAAATTCCGCCTGAACGGAACATATTCTTGAGCTTGTTGAGGTAGGTTACAACCTCCTCGGCACTGCGGAAGTCAGGCTGAGTAACAATCTCGATAAGAGGAACACTTGTGCGGTTGAAGTCAACATATGATGAGTTGCCGCCGTGAACAAGCTTGCCTGCGTCCTCTTCCATATGAATCTGCTTGATGCGGATGTCACGGGTACCGCCTGATGTTTTGAGCGTTACGCAACCGTCGGTGCAAATTGGATGATTGAGCTGAGTAATCTGATATGCGCAGGGCAAATCGGGATAATAATAGTTTTTCTTGTCAAAGGTTGTGTAGCGGTTGATGTTACAGTTGAGCATAAGACCTGCTGTTACTGCAAGCTCAACAACACGCTTGTTCATAACAGGAAGCATACCGGGCATACCTGAGCAAGCGGGGCATACACAATCGTTAGGCTCTTTTGCGGCAGAGTGACCGCCGCAGGAGCAGAAAATTTTGGATTCGGTGCTTAACTCCACATGAGTTTCAAGGCCGATGACGAGTTCATAATTCATAATCATTCACCTTTCCTTTCAACGCTGTGTGCAAGAGAGAGAAGTGTGCTTTCACCAAAGTGCTTGCCCATAAGCTGAACACCGCCACTGACAAGAGCAGGAGTTCCGATAAGGTTGGGCACTGAAGTAAACACGCTTTCACTGAACACCTTGCCGAATGCTTCGTGAATGTCATAAGCTTCATAAGAAGAAGCTGAGCACACGGGAGTGAGAACAGCATCATAGCTTTCGCAAGCTTTTGCAAATTTCTCTGCCACAACACGGCGCACTCTGAGGGATTTGTCATAACAGTCTTTATATCTGTTTTTTGAAAGAACATCTGAGCCGTAAAGAATAACTGCCTTTGTGAGGAAGTTGAAGCCCTCAGTTCTTGAATTTACATATAATTCATCAATGTTTTTGTACTGTGATGAACGGTGACCGAATTTAACACCGTCATAACGTGAAACATTGTTGCAGGTTTCGGCGCACATAAGGATCTGCCATGCTGTGTTTGCAAGCTCGAACATATCGTTTGAAACAACATCAACAGCTACACCCTGAGCCTTGAGTGAATCTGCAAAGGCATCAACCTTAGCTTTGGTTGCATCGTCAGCTTTGTCATAAAGCTCCTTGATGATGCAGACCTTTTTGCCTGAAACCGATTCATTTGCTGAATATTCATAGCTTTCCTGAGGAAGGCTTGTGCCGTCTTTTTCATCATGGCCCGCGATAACAGACATCACTTCGCAGACACTCTCAGCATCAGCGGCATAAACACCAACCTGCTCGCCTGAAGCGGCGCAGGAAATTACACCGTAGCGAGAAACTGTGCCGTAAGTAGGCTTTAAGAAATCCACGCCTGAAAGTGCGGCGGCACGTCTTGTTGCACCGTTCATATCAACACCGAGAGCGGCTTTGACTTCACCGTCGGCAACAAGTGATGCGGCGGCACCCTTGAGAGAAGCATCGTTTTCTCCGTAGTATGAAAACTCGCCCACAAGGTCAAGGCCGAATTCACCAACATTGGTTTTGCCCGAAACAGCATAGCCTTTAGCTTCAAGGCGGGTTACTGCTTCTGCACTGAAAAGAGGCTTGAAGCCTTCAAGAATACGGGAACCTGCGGCTGACTGAGCACCCTTTACAAGGATTGTATCATCAACGGCAATTGTTCCTTTGTCACAAAGTTGTATTGCATAATATTTCATCTCAGTCACCTCACTTTACAAGTCTTGGCACTTGCCAACTGTCTTCATTGCGTTCGGGAGCGCCTTCAAGAAGGCTTTCTCTGGTAAAGGGCTGTTTGCGTACGTCCTCACGAAGAACGTTGGTCATAGGCATAACGTGAACCATTTCTTCAACGCCCTCAGTGTTGCAATCGGCAAGCTTCTTTTCACTTTCGCTCATTGCGGTGAAAATGCCCTGCATAACTGCCTCCTCCTCTTCGGTGAGAGAAAGCTGATTTAACTGCTGTGCATTTGAGAAGGTAGAGCGTTTGCCCTGAGCCTGTTTACCCGCTGACGTTGCGGCGGCACGCTGTGCAAGAGCACTGCCGCTGCCGAGAAGGTGAACGTCCTCAAGCTGCTGGTTTGTAACCTCGCCGGGAGCGCCGAGGAGCAAGTCCTGAGCGTTGCCGTTGAGGGGGAATGCGATAACATCGAGAATTTTTTCTTCGTCGGTGAGAAGCATTACCATACGGTCAATACCGGGTGCCATACCTGCGTGGGGTGGAGCACCGTACTGGAATGCTGTATACAAAGCATTGAAGCGTGATTTGAGCTCTTCTTCATCATAGCCTGCAATTTCAAATGCTTTTTTCATAATGTCGATGTCGTGGTTACGAACGGCACCTGATGCCAGCTCAATACCGTTACAAACAAGGTCATACTGATAAGCAAGCACCTCTGTGGGGTCTTTGGTAAGAAGAGCCTCCATACCGCCCTGAGGCATTGAGAAGGGGTTATGAGTGAAGATTGTTTCGCCTGTTTCCTCATCGTTTTCATACATTGGGAAATCAACAACAAAGCAGAATTCAAAAGCATCGTCACGAATGAGATCAAGCTGGTCCTTGCCTGCAAGCCATGTGCGGATGTGACCTGCTTTTTTCTCGGTGTCGTTCTTTTTATCATCGCAGATGAAGAAAAGAGTTTCGCCCTCTTTTACACCTGTGATAGCTGTAATTTCAGCCTTCTGCTCTTCTGAGAGGAATTTTGCAATAGGTCCTGCAAAAACGCCCTCTTTGAGAGTGATATAACCAAGGCCGCCAAGACCAACCTCGGCAGAAGTTGCGAACTTGAGAGAATCTTCAAAGAATTTCTTTGATTTGCCCTTACAGTCAGCAACGATACCTCTTACGGGTCTGCCCTTGAATGCAGGGAAGTTAACATTTGCAAAGAAATCGGTCAGGTCACAGATAACAAGGGGGTTGCGAAGGTCGGGCTTATCTGAGCCGTAGGTCATCATTGCATCTGCATAAGTAATACGGCGGAAGGGTCTGGGAGTTACCTTTTTATCGGAGAAGGTTGTAAATGTGTCGTAAATAACGTCTTCGCAAACGTCAAGAACCTCTTCCTGAGTGGCAAATGCCATTTCAAAGTCGAGCTGATAAAACTCACCGGGTGAACGGTCAGCGCGGGCATCCTCATCACGGAAGCAGGGAGCAACCTGGAAATATCTGTCAATGCCGGACACCATAAGCAGCTGCTTGAACTGCTGAGGAGCCTGAGGCAGAGCGTAGAACTTGCCGGGATGCTTACGGCTGGGAACCAGGAAGTCACGTGCACCCTCAGGAGAAGAAGCGGTGAGAATAGGTGTCTGCATATCAAGGAAGTCTTTTGCTTCCATTTTGTTGCGAAGATGACGAATAATCTTTGAACGCATAACAAGATTGTTGTGGTTTTTGGGATTACGAAGGTCAAGATAACGGTATTTAAGACGAAGCTCATCTTTGCTCAGTCTTGAATTTCTTACTTCAAAGGGGAGCATATTTTTGCTCTTACCGAGAACCTGAAGACTGTCGGCAACCAACTCAACATAGCCTGTTGCAATTTTGGTATTGACAGTTTCTTCGTCACGCTTTTCAACAACACCGCTTACGGAAATAACCGTTTCGCGGTTAACATTTTTCAACAGCTCCTCATTATGGATTACCACCTGTGTTACACCGGTGTAATCGCGAAGGTCAACGAATATAACGCCGCCGTGGTCACGCACAACGTCAACCCAGCCTGCAAGCTGAACAGTATGGCCGATGTGCTTGTCACAGATGTCGTTACACAATAACGTTCTGTACATTGTAGTATACCTCCTGAATTCTACAAAAAATAAGCCCCGGGAATATATAAAATAGTCCCGGGACGAGTAAATAAATTCACCCGCGGTGCCACCCGCATTGATGCCTAAGCATCCTCTTTTAATATTAAATTGAGGCTACTCAGAGTGTTCCCAAGCTTACTACTCATCTCAAACGCGCTTTCAGTCGGTGACGCATTCTCCCTGACAGACTTTCCACAAAAGCTGAGTCTCTACATATATTAGAGTCAGTTTTTCAATTTTGTCAACAGAAAAAACAATATATTTGACCGTTAGATTTTACGAAACATCGACTTATTGAGCTCACTTTTTTAGTTGAATTGATTTCATTATTCTATTTGACTCTTACAGCTTTTTCTTTTTCAACAA
>JAGBHX010000034.1 GCA_017935265.1 Clostridia bacterium
ATCTCTTTTTCTTGCAATGCCGTGGCGGAACATTTCATATTCCTTGCCGTCAACGTAATATTTGTTCTGATAAAGTGTGCCGACAATGGGGAAAAGCACGGGTGACTGACCGTACCAGATGTCGGGGTTGCCCTGCCAGAGATATTCAAAGCCTGTGTCAAGAGATTTAACGGAAGAAAGCTCTGCACCGTGAGCCTTAACGCTTACTGACAATTTATCGTTTTTTACTTCAAAATTCATAAAACCACTCCTAAAAAATGTTCATAAAATTATACCATATATTAGTATTGAAAATCAATAACTTTTTTAGGCTCGTCAGATGTGTAGGGAACGACCTGCGTGTCGTTCCGAAATACCTCCGTCAACTTCGTAGGCACACCCATCGGGCGTCCGCCTCAAAATGTGAAAACATAATTACGAATTACGCATTCCGCATTACGAATTGCCAGTCATTTTCCCCACTCTCCGTTAATATAAATCTAAACGGAGGTGTTTTTATGAAACGCGTTATGAGTGTTATTCTTTGTTTTGTTCTGTTCGTTTCTGTTTTATCTTTTTCTGCTTTTGCCGAGGGTAAAATGCCCGTCGAGGTCAAGGCAAAGGCGGCGGTGCTTATGGATGCCGACAGCGGTAAGGTGCTTATGGCTATGAATGAAAACCAAAAGCTTTACCCCGCATCCGTCACCAAAATTATGACTATGCTCCTCGTTGCCGAAGCCCTGGAGGGCGGTAAAATCGCCTTTTCCGACACCGTCACCGCAAGCGCAGATGCCGTTAAAAAAGGCGGCTCACAAATATGGCTCAAAGAAGGGGAGACAATGACCGTCGATGAGCTTTACAAAGCTATGGCGGTCTATTCTGCCAATGATGCCTGCGCCGCCCTTGCGGAATACGTTGCGGGCAGTGAAGAGGCTTTTATTGTGATGATGAATGAGCGCGCACGCGAGCTTGGTATGAAAAATACAAACTTCGAAAACTGCACCGGTCTTGATGACACAGCCGACAATCATCTCACCACGGCTTATGACATTGCTCTTATGGCGCGTGAGCTTATGACTCACGATTTTGTGAAGAAATACACTACCATCTGGATGGATTCATTGCGAAACGGTGAAACCGAGCTGGTGAACACAAACAAGCTCGTTCGGTTTTATTCCGGCTGTACGGGGCTTAAAACAGGCACAACCTCAAAGGCGGGCTGTTGTGTGTGCGCAACTGCCACAAGGGAGGGAACTTCGCTCATTGCTGTTGTTCTGGGCAGTGATAACAGCTCCGACCGCTTTGAGGGTGCAAAGGTAATGCTTAACTACGGCTTTGCCAACTGGGAAACCGTAACCCCCGAAATTGACCCGTCGCTTATCACCGAGGTTGCCGTTTCAATGGGCTGTGAGCGCAGTCTTATTCCGCAGATTCCTGCCGCCGCAAGTGTGCTTGTTCCAAAGGGCAGGCTAGGGGACATAGTGCAGGATATTAAGCTTGCAACGGCTGTTGAAGCGCCGGTTGAGTCCAATCAGGTGCTCGGTGAAGTCAGGGTATCTCTCGACGGTGAGACTGTCGGCACATATCCTCTCACTGCTCCTCACTATGTTGAAAGGCTCACTTTTTCAGAAGTTTACCGCCGTATGCTTGCCGTGTTCTCAAAAAATTGATAAAATTTACAAAAAATATATAGGTTTTACTTGCAAATCACAGTTTGTTAGGGTATAATAAACAAAAATAGCATCAATTTTTCACTGGAGGCACAAACCCATGCCAATTAGGCTCAAAACAAAGTATGTTGATTCCTTTCTTCCCGAAGGCGCAATGGAATCAATTATTCCCGAGGTTGAGGCGGCTCACAAGTCACTTCTTTCGGGCACAGGTAAGGGAAACGGCTTTTTAGGCTGGCTCACTTTACCTGAGGATTATGACAAAGCAGAATTTGAGGCCATCAAAAAAGCGGCTCAGAAAATTCAGAACAATTCGCAGGTGCTTGTAGTAATCGGTATCGGCGGCTCATATCTCGGCGCAAGAGCAGCCATTGAGTTTGTTAAATCTCAGAACTACAACCTTTTACCCAAGGACACACCTGATATTTATTTTGCAGGCAACACCATCAGCTCACGCTCACTCGTTGAGCTTGAAAAAATGATTGGTGACAGAGATTTCTCAGTTAACGTTATCTCCAAATCAGGCACAACCACCGAGCCCGCCGTTGCTTTCCGTATTCTTCGTGACAAGCTCGAAAAGAAATACGGCAAGGAAGGCGCAAAGGAAAGGATTTTTGCCACAACCGACAAGGAAAAAGGCACTCTCAAAAAATTTGCCGATTCCGAAGGCTGGCAGACCTTCGTTGTTCCCGATAATGTAGGAGGACGTTTCTCAGTTTTAACAGCAGTCGGTCTTCTTCCCATCGCTGTTGCAGGCATTGACATCGACGCTCTTATGCAGGGTGCAAAAAGCGCAATGGAGCGTTACGCAAACGAAGACGTTATGACTAACGACTGCCTTAAATATGCCGCAATCCGCAACATTCTCTACCGCGGCGGCAGAAAGATTGAAATGATGGTGAGCTACGAGCCTTCATACACTATGATGAATGAATGGTTCAAACAGCTCTACGGTGAAAGTGAAGGCAAGGACGGCAAGGGTATTTTCCCTGCATCCGCTGTTTTTTCCACCGACCTTCATTCTCTCGGTCAATATGTTCAGGAGGGTGAGCGTTCACTCTTTGAAACGGTTGTTTTCTTCAAAAATTCCGATGCAGAGGTTATTATTGAAGAAGATAAAGACAATGTTGACGGTCTTAATTTCCTTGCAGGTCAGCCTCTTTCTTTTGTTAACACAAAGGCATTTGAAGGCACTGTTCTTGCTCATACCGACGGCGATGTTCCCAACATCCTTATTGAAGCTGACGATATGAACGAAAATGACCTTGGCGAGCTTATCTATTTCTTTGAAAAGGCTTGTGCAGTCAGCGGTTACGTGCTTGACGTTAACCCCTTTGACCAGCCGGGTGTAGAAAGCTACAAAAAGAATATGTTCGCTCTTCTCGGCAAACCGGGATATGAAGACAAAAAAGCAGACCTTGAAAAAAGATTAAACGGTTAATTCAATCAGTTTAAATTTCGTGAAAATCACGGATTTAATATATACTAAGGAGGACTAATATATGATTACTCTCATCTTAGGCCACAAAGGCTCAGGAAAAACAAAATTGCTTATCGAAAAGGTTAACGAAGCAGTTGAAACTTCCAATGGCAACGTTGTTTGCATTGAGAAGCAGCCAAAGCTTACTTATGATGTGAACTATCGTGCACGTCTTATGGATACAGACCATTACGGTGTCAGCGGATACGATGCTTTCTACGGTTTCCTTTGCGGTGTTTGCGCAGGCGACCACGACATCACAGATATTCTTGTTGATGCAACACTCAGAATCGGTTCTCGTGATTATAACGAGCTTGCCGCTTTCCTCAAGAAGGTTGACGATTTAGGCAAAAACCACGTTACAGAGAAGAATTTTGTATTCACAATCTCTGCTGACGCTGAAGAGCTTCCTGCTGAAATCTTTGATTTCTGCACAAAGCTTAACTGATTAAAGCAATAACTGACGGGCTTATTTCGTTTTTCGGAGTAAGTCCGTTATCTTTGACAAATCAGAGGCTTAAAAATATTTTAAATTTCACAAAAAATTTTAAAAATTGTGTTGACAAATCGCACCGAACACTATATAATGTTCGGTGCATGACATTTGAGGTGAAGTGTGATTTATGTTCTATATTGAGCTTGAGCCTATCTACAACAATGAAGGCGCTGCCTTTGATTTTGAATTTTCCCTTGATTTTAGTGATTACCCCTACAACGGCGGTTTTCCTTTCAGGGGGCCTGTTCGCGTTAGCGGTCAGGTCAAAAATTCCACAGGTATCGTTACGCTCAAAGCCAAGGCAGAATTCACCTTAAGCTTGACTTGCGACAGATGCGCCCAGGCGCTCACTCGTTCGTTTTGTGTTCCTGTTGACCACACTCTGGTCACCGAGGTTAATGACGAAACAAACGATGAACTCATTGTAACAGATACCTTCCGTTACGATGTAGAACCTCTGATTACAGAGGACATTATCCTTTACCTGCCAACCAAAATTATATGCAGGGATGATTGTGCCGGAATCTGCTCGCGATGCGGCAAAAACCTCAACGACGGTCCGTGTGACTGCAAGAAAGAAATTGACCCACGTTGGGCAGCTCTTTCATTGTTTACGGACGAAGAAGACAGTTAACATTATTTTAACTTTTATTTAAGGAGGCGCTCAAAATGGCAGTACCAAAGAGAAGAGTTTCAAAGGCAAGAAGAGATAAGAGACGCTCAAGCGTTTGGAAGATGGAAGCACCTGCACTTGTAAAGTGCTCACAGTGCGGCAGTCTCAAGAGAGCTCACAGAGTATGCACTGAATGCGGCTACTACAACGGAAGATTGGTAGTAAGCAAAGAGGCATAAGTCTTTTGAACAACAAAAGGTAGAGAAGTACTCGAGTCTTCTCTACCTTTTCGACTTTTTAGAGAGTAGGAAAAACTATGGCTGTTGTTATAGATTCAGTTGCGCCCCGTTCAAAAGCCCGATGGCACGGCATAAAGCCGGGGGACAAGCTGTTGGAAATAAATAAAAACAAAATAAACGATGTGCTTGACTATCGCTTTTACATTACCGATGAAAAGCTTGAGCTTCTGATTGAAACTAAATCGGGCAAAAAGCGTACCGTTAAAATCCGCAACAGGCAGGGCAGTGAAATCGGACTTTCTTTTGCAACTTATCTTATGGATAAACAGCGCCGTTGTGCCAATAACTGCATTTTTTGCTTTATTGACCAGCTTCCCGAGGGCCTTCGTGAAAGCCTTTATTTCAAAGACGACGATTCGCGCCTTTCCTTCTTTTTCGGCAATTATATTACCCTTACAAACCTGAAGCAGGAGGATATAGACCGAATTATCAAAATGCACATCAGCCCCATAAATATTTCCGTTCACACCACCAACCCCGAGCTCCGTGTTAAAATGATGGGCAACAAGCGTGCAGGCCAGGTACTTGATTATATCAGGCAATTGGCCGATGCAGGTATTGAGCTTCATACCCAGCTTGTGCTTTGCCCCGGCTACAATGACGGCGAGGAGCTGACACATACTCTCAATGATTTGGGTAAGCTTTATCCCTCACTTAAAAGCATTGCCTGTGTGCCCGTGGGTATTTCCTGCCACCGTGACGGTCTGACGCAGCTTACAGACTACACCAAGGAGCAGGCACTGGATGTTATATCGAGAATTAACATTTACAACGACGAGTTTGTGTGCTATAATAAAACGAATATAGCTTATGCTTCTGATGAATTTTATATTAAGGCAGGTCTTCAGATGCCCGAAGCTTCACGCTACGGTGACTTTGACCAGCTTGAAGACGGTGTGGGCTTGTGGACCTTGCTCAAAGATGAATTTTATGAAGCTGTAAATGGCTTTGATTATGATTTAAACAATCAAAACAGAAAGGTGACTATTGCAACGGGTGTTGCCGCATATCCGCTTATGTGTGAGCTTGCTTGCAAGGCGGAGGAAATATGTCAGGGCCTCACCGTTAATGTTGTTGAGGTTGAAAACAGACTTTTCGGCAACAAAATAAATGTTGCCGGTCTTATCTGCGGTGAGGATTATTATTATGCCCTCAAAGACCTTGATTTGGGTGAGGAGCTTTTAATTCCTGCCGTGTCACTGCGTCATGAAGGTGACATGTTCATTGATGATGTGACATTGGATGAGCTGTCAGAAAGGCTCAATATTAAAATAACCCCCGTTAGAAATGACGGATACGAATTGTTAAGTAAAATCGCAGGAAAGGGATGATTATATGTCAAAACCGATAGTTGCCGTTGTCGGCAGACCGAATGTTGGTAAATCCACACTTTTTAATAAGCTTATCGGCAAAAGACTTTCTATTGTTGACGACACTCCCGGTGTTACCCGTGACAGAATTTACGGTGACTGCGAATGGTTAGGCAACACATTCCTCCTTGTTGACACAGGCGGTATTGAGCCCCATTCAGATGATGTAATTCTTTCACAGATGCGCCGTCAGGCTCAGCTTGCCATTGACAGCGCAGATGTTATAATTCTTGTCACTGAGCTTCATTCAGGTGTTGTGGCAACTGATGAAGAGGTTGCCGCAATGCTTCAGAAAAGCGGAAAGCCCATTGTTCTTTGCGTTAACAAATGTGACAAGGTGGGTGAGCCGCCTCTTGAATATTATGAGTTTTACAACCTCGGCTTGGGCGATCCCATTCAGGTTTCTGCTGTTCACGGTCACGGAACAGGTGACTTGCTTGATGCCGTAATTGCTCACTTCCCCAAGGATGAGGAAGAAGTGCAGGAGGATGACCGCGTTAAAGTTGCCGTTATCGGAAAGCCCAATGTCGGCAAGTCTTCGCTGATTAACGCAATTTCAGGTGAGGAGAGAGCTATTGTTTCCGACATTGCAGGCACAACCCGTGATGCAACCGATACTCTTGTTGACAATAAATTCGGTAAATTCACCTTTATTGACACGGCAGGTATGCGCCGCAAAAGCAAGGTTGACGATGCTATTGAAAAATACAGCGTAATCAGAGCAAGAATGGCTGTTGAAAGAGCAACAGTATGCGTTATTATGATTGACGCAACCGAAGGCTTCACTGAGCAGGATTCAAAGGTTGCAGGCATTGCTCACGACCTTGGCAAGGCTTGTATTATTGCAGTTAACAAGTGGGATGCCGTTGAAAAAGACGGCAAAACAATGGATTCTTACCGCCGTAAGCTCATGGATGATTTTTCATTTATGTCTTATGCGCCCATTATCTTCATTTCTGCCCAAACAGGCCAGCGCCTTGACCGTCTGTTTGAGCTGATTAAATTTGTTGATGAGCAGAATGCAATGCGAATTTCAACAGGTAAGCTCAATGACGTTCTTGCAGATGCAACGGCAAGGGTTCAGCCGCCCACAGACCGAGGCAGAAGACTCAAGATTTACTATATGACACAGGCTTCCACGAGACCGCCCACGTTTGTTTGCTTTGTTAACCGTAAGGATTTGTTCCATTACAGCTATCAGCGTTATCTTGATAACCAGATCCGTGAGATTTTCGGCCTTGAAGGAACACCCACAAAAATGGTAATCAGAGAAAGAGATAAAGACAAGAAATAAATATGTAAAAGGAGCTATTTTAGCTCCTTTTTTTCTTGCTATTTTTAGCGTAATGTGTTATACTTATATGAATTTAATTTATGGTGGTGTAGTATGAGAATTCTCGGTATTGACCCGGGTTATGCTATTGTCGGCTATGGCGTGTTAGATTACCAAAACAATCATTTTTCCGTTGTTGAATACGGTGCAATCACCACCCCCGCAGGGATGGATTTTAACCGCCGTCTCGAGCTTATCTTTGATGAAATGGAAGTTATCATATCCCGATTAAAGCCCGATGCTATGAGCATTGAAAAGCTTTTTTACAACACAAATGCCAAAACCGTTATCGACGTTGCTCAGGCAAGGGGAGTTATAATGCTCGCCG
The DNA here is from genome assembly GCA_017935265.1 of Clostridia bacterium. Classification (GTDB taxonomy): domain Bacteria; phylum Bacillota; class Clostridia; order Oscillospirales; family Acutalibacteraceae; genus CAG-488. The sequence continues at coordinate 7,569 of JAGBHX010000034.1, forward strand.
CGCAGAAAAACGGTGTTGAAGCCTTTGAATACACCCCCTTGCAGGTAAAACAGAGCGTTGTGGGCTACGGCCGAGCAGAAAAAAAGCAGGTTCAGGAGATGACAAAGCTGATTTTAAGGCTTTCAAAGGTACCTAAGCCCGATGACACCGCCGATGCACTTGCCCTTGCAATCTGCCACGGTCATTCAAGCGGCTCGCTTATGGGTAAATTGGCAAAATACAGATAAAGGACTGATAAGATGTTTTACTCCCTGACAGGTAAGGTTGTTGCAATTGAAGACACAGCTGTCGCACTTCAATGCGGAGGTATAGCTTTTCGCTGTATGACAACTCTCAACACAATTTCAAAAATCGGCAGAACGGGGGAGGAAGCCACTCTTTTCACCCACCTCAATGTCCGTGAGGATGCAATGGACTTGTTCGGCTTTTACACTCAGCAGGAGCTTGATTGTTTTAAGCAGCTTATATCCGTTTCGGGCGTAGGTCCGAAGGCGGCTCTTGCAATTCTTTCACAGCTTTCTCCCGATAAGCTTGCGCTGTGCATTGCTTCGGGCGACGTTAAATCAATCACCAAGGCTCAGGGCGTTGGCCCCAAGCTTGCTCAGCGAGTGGTTCTTGAGCTTAAAGATAAGTTTTCCGCAGGCCTTGCTCAGGGCGGTGTAAGCGTTGTTGACACAGCCTCACCCTTGCAGGCGGGCGGCAACAGGGCGGAGGCGGTTGAAGCTCTCATTATGCTCGGCTACAGCCGAACGGAAGCGGCCTCGGCAATCGGTAAGCTTGACCCATCCTTGCCGGCAGAGGAGCTTATCAGATTAGCCCTCAAATCTTTGATATAAAAGTGAAAAAGGAGCAATATAATGGATACAGATTATGAAAACCGAATTG
>JAGBHX010000035.1 GCA_017935265.1 Clostridia bacterium
ACACCATCTGTTGATGCCGTCTGCGCAATTTCCTGTGCATTGGATGTCAGCCTTGACAGCCTGCTACTTGACAGTTTTGACGGCAACGAAAAACTTAATCACATTGCGGCAACACTTAAAAATAAAGACCCTGAAAAGGTTAACCGGTTTATTACAATGATAACGGCAATGGCTGAAAAAATTGACGAAATATAGAAAAGGCACCATCGTGAGATGGTGCCTTTTGTTTTAATCAATTACTCCGAAGTTGAGATTGAAATCAATGTCGCCCTCAATGAGCTTTATGATTACGTTTATGATGTTTTTGAAAAAGTCGATTATTGCGGTTAAGAAATTCTTCTCTGCTTTGTCAAAATCTTCGTCCGTGCCTTCAAGAACGGCAAGGCTTTCGTTATTGACATTCACCATATACTGAGGATATTTTTCGTTATCCACGGTAAGGTCGTAACGCATAATTTCAACTGACGGCTCCTGCAAGGGATAGAAATAATTGTGGTGCAAATCCTTGACGAACCAAGTGGTTTCGGGGAAAAGGCAGGTTGAAGCGTCAATCTTTTTATCGGGTGAAACATACTTTTTGTTTTCTTCGGAAACAGATGCAAGATAGTCTTCACTGAGAACTTCATTATAATCTGCCGCGGTTGCACCGAAGGACTGACGGTAAACACTTGTATCGCCGTCACCCTGGGTTGTTGAACCCTCATACAAAGGGAATTCGGGGAAATTGTACTTAACAAAAATGTTGAAGTTAATGCCTGCTTCTTTCATTTCAAGCATTGTGTCAACCACATTCACCTGAACGGTGTAGTAATATTCATCAGCCTTTGCGATAAAGCCTGCATATTCAGCCCTGACCTCATCGGTGTTAAACACGAAGTCCCTCGCCTGCTCATAAAGCTCGGGAGTTACCATTGCCCAATAAGAAAGCCAGCCACCGAAGGTATTGCGGATAATCAGCGGGAACAAATCCGCCTTGAAGGTGTTGATGAAAGCCATAAGAGCGTCGCCTGTTACGCCGAGCATTTTTGCCTGATACAGAACCTCAACAATGGCGGTTGCCATTGCGGCACTGTTTTCGTCACCGATAAGTCCCTCGTCATTGATGTAATAATCAAGGAAAGAGTTAAAGGATTCGTTTTCAATTTTAACCTGACCTGTGAACAAGGCACTCATAAAGTCGATGCCCATAATCGAAGATGAGTAGTAAGAAATATCTGAAACGTAAGTCTTGGCGTGGTCCTTGTAAAGCTCAAGATAGGTTGCAATCACGTTTGCACCGTAGCATCTGCCGATGAGCTGAACCTTGTCTTTGCCTGTGAGCTTGAGCACGGTGTCAATGTGAGCCTTAAGCTCGTGAGCTGTTTCTATGGGAGAAACGCGCCAATCGTACCAGAAGCGGCAGTCCCACACATCATAGCCCGATGTTTTACCCTCAAGGTGAGCAGTTTCGGTTTTGTTTTTGACATAGCTTCCGTTGGAAACCTCGCCGTTAGGGTCAAGCTTCAGGTCTTCAAAAATAGGTGCCCAGGAGTCGTTGAATTCCTGAGCGTAGGATGAATAATCTCCCGTGACCATACCCTTGGCAAGCTCCTTGAAGCAAGGACCGAGGGTTTCTTTAATTATGCCTGCAATGTCAGCCTTGAGAGGATAAACCTCCTCCCCCTGAGCGTTGTAAACGGGGTTTGTATGAGCGCCTACGATGTAAATTGTGGGATATTCCTCAGGCTCGGTTGCAAGGGCGGGCGCCGCGCAGCAAAGAACGAGCACTGCACAAAGAAAAAGAGACAGCAGCTTTTTCATAATATTTCCTCCTGTTAAATTGTTCAATTAAGCACTCCGACTATTATAACAGAATAATAAAAAAAATCAATATAAAAACCCGAATTACAGACAATAATCTGCAATTCGGATTACTAATTTATATTTACTTGGGAGTAGCTGTTTTGTGAGGCACGTTTTCCTTAACTGCGGCAATAAGCTCAGCGGCAGGAAGCACCTCTACTCCGTCGTCAAGCCGGCTGACAAAATAAGCAAGGTCATCAGGGCCAACTGTCCAGGGGTGAACGTTAATTACGGAATAGCCGTTAACGGAATGAATATCAGCAGGACAAGAATTTACAATTTCTGCCTGCTCCCTGAGCCACTCATTCGTTACCTGAGTTGCATCACCCGAGGGATGCCACAAGGAAAATCTGACAGACATAAATGGCTTATCCTCGGCAAAATACACCTTGCCTTCACCGGCAGCATAACGGGGGCCGTCAAGCTGAAGAATACCGCCGTCAATATTGTCATAACGGGCAAAACTGCGAAGCTTGTTGGCATAAACAAGTTCATTAACAGCAGTTGGCGGCATATCATTGAGAATAGTTACGATGCGAAGACCGGAATCAAGCATTGTTGCCGCTGTAACATCAGCAAGGCGGCTCACCTTTTGGGCAGACATTTTGTCAATTCGTCCGTAGCCTGCACCTGACGGGCCCGCAATAAATGAATCGCCGCCGCTGTTGTCGAGAGCTCTTTTAACGGCTGTGGAGGAAAACTCTTTCATCTGCGGTGCAAAGGTCCAGGTAATCGGGGTATCAATGTTATAGCTCTGCCACTGATGAAATTCGCTGTAGCCGTTTGAAATCCACTGGGCATTGTCACCGTCACTGTAAACAATTGAAACATAGTGCTTCTGAGGGTCAAGCTCAGGGGCTTCTGCTTTCTGAGCCATTGGGGCGGTTTCAATGCGGTTACAGGTGAGCACACTCACATTCAGGCTATGGTCACTGGGAATTACATAATGACCGAAGCTTGATGCGCTTTCGGTAAATTTGACCTCATATTGGCACCAGCCGAGAATAGCTGACGCCGGCTCAAGGTCCTTAAAAAGGCGGTCACGGAAGGTGCGGCCGATAAAATCATCATCTTTGATGAAGGTGATGAAAATTTTCTGCTGAACGGCAAGGTCACGAAGACCCGAGCCTTCCGCATAGAGATGAACAAGGGCATTTTTGCAAAATTCATCCTTATACTTTGAATAAAAATCGCGCTGTTCGGTAAAATCAAGAGTATCATCGGTGAGGTCTTCTTTCTTTTCAAGGCCAAGGGACTTCACCTTTTCTTCGCGAGACTTAGGAACAGCAAGCCAACCGAAAACAGTTGCATAATTGAATGCCATATTTATCTGCTCGGTGGTATCGGCATCTGAGAAAAGAACGTAACCATTATCTTTGATGTGGGAAAAATAGCGAGGAATAAGATTTTCAAGAGACCATGATTTGCCGTTTTCGTCAGCATAAAGAAGAGTACAGCCAGCATTTTCAAGGTCCTTGAGCTCATTTACAGAATGACCGCCGTAGTTGAGATAAATTGAAGCCTCTACCCTGCCCACAAGACCCTGAAGGCAATGAATGGCGGCTCGCTCATCCTTGGAAAGGCCGTTCACAACGACGATTTCGTCAGCAAGAGGCTTGGGGTCAAACAACCCAGACAATGAGGAAAGCTCGGCCTCACTCAGCGGGTCGCTGATAACCCCGGGAAAAACGGAGGAAATTCCGTTTGTGATAAACATAATTATTGACAAGAATAGAGCAATAACTGTTTTGATGAAGCTCATAACACCGCCTCCTTTTTTGCTAATATAACATAATTTAAAAGTAAAGGCAAGGCTTCAAAAAAAACAGCAGCCAAAATTGACTGCTGTTTAGGTTATACAGAAAGTAATATATTATTTTGATAGCGATAATTTAAAAAGAAGTTTTATTTGCAAATGACTCAAAATACTGAGAATCATCTGTGGCAGCTGAAAAGCTTATACTCATAATACCGTTTTCATTATACAATAATTTGTAAAAGCTATCACCTTTTATCACTAAACCGTCATCTTTGTCTAAAACTTCAGAAAAAAGTTCAGCATAACTTGTTGAATTTTTGTTATATGGAAAGTCTATATCATCATCAACGAAAGAGAAGAAACTTGCAGGAAGAGTATAATGGTAGTTTATAATGGCTTGTTCTGTAGCGTAATCACTTTCAGCGGCTTTACATCTCCATTCCATTGATTGAATTTTATCATTTTGGCTGTTAACAAATATGCTTAACGCACCTAAATTTTCATAAGTTGTTCCAAATTTCTTTTCATACATTATCAACTGTGCTTCGTAATTTACTTGTTTTTCAAAATCTTCTTTGTGCAAGTACCGCATTTGTCTTACAGAATCATATTCTTCATCTTCATATACACAGTCGTTATATAATTCAATAAATTCATCAAATGTGATATCAAACGAAACATCGCCAAAGGCTTCCGAACCTACTTCACTCTTAATAACGTTAGGGTTGCCACTTGTTTCTCCTGAGGTCATTGCGATAATTGAGATTAGCACCACGACTACAGCTACAATAATTGCAATTAATTTTTTCTTTGACTTTTTCTTCGGCACTACAGGTGGTTGAATAATTTCCTCTCCGCAACTGTCACAGAACTTTGTGTTTTCATTAATTTCTTTTCCACATTTTGGGCATACCATATTTTTAACCTCCTTAAATTTGAATAGTCCTTATCAAGTGGACTAATTTCAGTCCCATTGTATCACAATAAATTCGTATAATCAAGAGAAAAAGGACTAATTTTAGTTCTTTTTTGTTGAGGTGATATAATGCAGGAAACAAGAATTAAGCAGGATGAAATTTTTATTGGCAAAAACATCAGAGAAGTCAGAACAGAAAAAGGCATAGGTCAGACCGAACTTGTTCGCAGACTTCAGCTTCAAGGAGTTGACATAACACGCGAAACCCTTGTTAAAATTGAAAGAGGAATACAACACTTAAAAGCATCACAACTCCGCGCCATAAAAAATGAATTAAACACTACCTACGACAGATTACTAAAATAAATGAACGATGCCTTGGAGACCCAAGGCATTTTTGTTTTATCAACGAAAATTAACGTATTGACGGCAAAAAACACCTATTCACTGTTCACTATTACTTATTACTTCCAAAGAACCTTCTCGGGCGGATTCAGTAAAAAGTGAAGAGTGAAGAGAGAAAAGGTAAAAAAATCCTCGGAACAAGTCCGAGGATTTTTTTGGCAAGTTGCACCGATTTAGATATCGGCATAAAACAATTCGATAAACTCTTATTTATAATACCGTGTAACTCGCATCGGATAATTTATTCATTGCTCTCTTATAGTGTTATTTCTCTTTATACGATTCCCATTGCCATTTCTACCAACAACGCAACGACAACGACCAACGCCGAGATGATAAAACCGT
>JAGBHX010000036.1 GCA_017935265.1 Clostridia bacterium
CACTTAAATCCGTAATGAACACTCGAAATGGTGGGCAGGGGTGGATTCGAACCACCGAAGTCGTCGACGGCAGATTTACAGTCTGCTCCCTTTGGCCACTCGGGAACCTACCCATATTAAATTTAAAAGCGTTATGGAGCTGGTGGACGGACTCGAACCCCCGACCTGCTGATTACAAATCAGCTGCTCTACCAACTGAGCTACACCAGCGAACTCAACGCTCAATTACTTTATCATAAACCGAGCGTTTTGTCAACACTTTTTTTAATATTTTTTTAAATTATTTTTCTGGGCAGTTTTCTTCATTTTTTCCTGTTTTCCAAAGGTGAATTACACCCTCGTCATTGAGCCGTTTCAGCATAATGAGTATAATCGGCAAAAGGAAAATTCCGATAAATCCGAAAATGTGAGTGCCGAGATACATTGCGGCAATGGTAAGCACAGGGGGGAGTCCCAGGCGTACGGCTACAAGCTTGGGCTCGATAACCTGACGTATAATGAGAATCACCACATAAATCACAATAAGGCCGATTGCCAGAGGAATATTGCCGGTAATCAGGCTGTAAAGCGCCCAGGGAATCATGATTGTTCCTGTTCCGAGAACGGGGACAATATCCACAACACAGGTGATTGCCGAAATGATGAAAATGTAGCCGGCGTCATATATACCGACAAGCTTGAGAATATTGAGTCCGATAAACACCTCGGTGAACGTAATGAGCATAATCGTGCCGTAGGCTTTAATAAGCTGCTTGAGGGTAGAAAGCAGAATCGCTTTGCTTCTTGAAAGGCCGACTCGTCTTTTTTCGGAAAGCTGATTTTTGAGAAAACCTACAAGGCGGTCATAGTCTGAGGCCATAAAGCACGAAGCAACAACAGCAACAACAATCGCAATCAGAACAGAGGGGATTTCTTTTACAATTCCCCATATTCCTCCGCCGATGGGGGCGAGAACAGAGGAAAGGCTGATTTCTGTATTGGCAGCAGAATTCATAAGAATTCCGGCGGCCTCGGTGGCGGTAACCTCTTTAAATTTTTCAAGGCCGGAAACAATGGACACGCTCAGCTTTGCTTCAATGGAGTCGGGAAGAATAGTAATGGCACTGAGAACCCAGTTTTCCACATTTTCAATCAGAGTGGGAAAGTCATTGATTTTTTGGGTGATAAAGGAGATGAAATCCTTTGCCGTTGCAACAAGCTGTGCGCCTGCAAGTGAAATGAATGCGGCAAAAATGAGCAACAGCGTCAGAACGAGCACGGTGGAAATTACCCCTTTGCCCTTTTTGATTTTTTTGTAGCAGGCATTAGTGGGACGCTGGACAAGCATTGCAACAAAAAAGGCGAAGATAAACGGGGAAATAAGGCCAAAGCAATATTTCAAAAGCAAAAAAGCAACGCCTATAATTATGGCAAAATATAAAATGTTGATTATCCTGCCGAATCTTCTTTCAACAGTGGGTGACATAGTTACTTTCTCCTTTTGGCGGTATACATTATACTGATATTATTTACATCTGTTGTTTTATAAATTAAAACTTTGTGAGTTTTCCTGTTGCAAACTGCAAAATTTTCAGCGCATCGGAGGAATTGACCTTTCCGTCGTTTGTTACTTCTGCAAACTTTTTCTGGTTATCGGAAAGGGTCAGAAGACCTGTGGAAGCCTGAAGCACAAGCAGAGCATCGTTTGAGTTGATTCTGCCGTCAGAATTCACATCACCCTTGGTATTGCTTCTGCTTGCTACAACAAAGTTCAGCTTGGCTTTGGAAACATCAATGCCGTAATCCTTTGAATAGGAAGTGTTTGTGCCGAGGGTGTTGCCGCCCGAATAATTTGAAAGCATAAACTTTCCGCTTTTGTTGGAGTCGGATTTAATGGTTTCGGAGGGCAGATAAATTGTGCCCTTTTCACCAACCTTTGCATCGCTTCTGACATAGATGGGGAAGGTTACAAGGTCGTCGTCAACGCTTGCTTTAACAGTGGTTGTCACGTTGGGGTTGGGATACATAACAACGGAGTAGAAGCCATAGGCTTTTCTCTGTGATTCGGACCAGCTTGCAGGATATGTTTCCTTGATTGCCTGTTCCTTCATTTTTGAAAAGGGTGCGCCCACATGTGAGCAGACGCCCGAATACTTTCCGTTTGTGTCCCAGATGTAGCAGTTAGAGCCCTGGTCGGTGGATTTAAAGACGTTTGTCGAATAGAAAACATAGGTCTGCAGGTCACCGGCATAATATTTGGAGCCTGTTTTAAGGTGGAGCGTTACCCATACCACCTGACCGGGATAAACATTGATTGTTTTGCCGTCGGTTGATTTATACACTGTTTTGTTTGAAGTGTTGAGGTAATCCTTTCGGTCCTGAGCCTGACCGCTTGCGGAAGCGTTGAAAACGCTTGCCTTGAAGGTGAAGGTTGCGGTTTTGTCGGCTGAGGCGGCATAGACATTAACTGCCGCCAGGGACAAAAGCATTGAAACAATAAGTAAAATCGAAATTATTTTTTTCATACAATTAAGCCTCTTTCGGTTTTTTCATTGTAAGGCCGATTCTGCCCTTTTTAACATCCACTGAAATTACCCAAACGGTAACAATCTGTCCTACCTTGAGAACCTCTGACGGATGCTTGATATATTTATCGGTTATCTGTGAAATGTGAACAAGACCGTCCTGATGAACGCCGATGTCCACAAATGCACCGAAGTCAATAACGTTTCTTACAGTGCCCTGAAGCTCCATACCTACCGTTAAATCAGACATATCCATAACGTCTGAACGAAGCATGGGAGGGGGAAGCTCGTCACGCGGGTCACGGCCCGGCTGTGAAAGCTCCTTCACTATGTCGTGAAGAGTGGGCACGCCGATTTCAAGCTGCTTGGCAAGGGTTTCTTCACCGATTTTTTCCACGGCGGATTTCAATTCGTCTGCTTTGCCCTGTGCCACGTCCTTTGCACTCAGTGAGCAGATTTCCAACAGCTTTTTGGCCGCATCATAGCTTTCGGGGTGAACGCCCGTGTTGTCAAGCACATTTTTGCTTTCGGGCACACGCATAAATCCTGCGCATTGCTCAAAAGCCTTCGCACCGAGCTTGGGAACCTTTTTAAGCTGTGAACGAGAGGTGAATGCACCGTTTTCCTCGCGGTAAGCAACAATATTTTTAGCAACGGTTGAGTTGACACCGGCCACGCGTGAAAGCAGAGAGGGGGATGCCGTGTTAAGGTCAACACCAACGCTGTTAACTGCATCTTCAACAACGCCGTCAAGAGCAGAGTCAAGCTCCTTTTTAGGCATATCGTGCTGATACTGGCCGACACCGATTGCTTTGGGGTCTATTTTAACAAGCTCAGCCAAGGGGTCCTGCAAGCGTCTTGCAATTGAAACCGCGCTTCTGAGAGAAACGTCAAACTGAGGAAATTCCTCTGCAGCAAGCTTTGAGGCGGAATAAACGGAAGCACCTGCTTCGCTTACTACCATATAGCCTGCGCCGGAAGACATTTCTTTAAGCAAATCGGCTGTAAAAATCTCTGTTTCTTTTGATGCGGTGCCGTTGCCGATGGCGATTATTTCAACACCGTGCTTTAAAATGAGAGCTTTGATAAGAGCCTTTGCTTCAAGCTGCTTTGCCTGTGAATGGGTGATGTAAGCAACTCCCGTGTCAAGCACTCTGCCTGTGGGGTCAACTACGGCAACCTTACAGCCTGTTCTGTAGCCGGGGTCAAGACCGAGGGCAACCTTACCCTTTACAGGGGGCTGAAGAAGAAGCTCGCGAAGATTTTGAGAAAAAACCTTAATGGCATCGCCTGCGGCTTTTTCGGTGAGTGACGAACGGATTTCTCTTTCAACTGAAGGATAGATCAGCCTGTCATAAGCGTCGGCGCCTGCGGCACGGACGGTTTCGGTGCAGGGGGATTCATTGGGAGAAAGAGTTTCACTCACAATAACGTTAGAAGCCTTGACGGGGTCAAGGGTAACGCTGACCTTCAAAAAGCCTTCTCTTTCACCGCGGTCAATGGCAAGCACTCTGTGGCCTGCAATTTTGTTGACGGGCTGAGAAAAATCGTAATATTGGGTATATACGCTTTCCGCCTCGGGGTCTGACGCTTTTGAAACAACCTCACCGGAAACGGTGAAAAGGTTTCTGAGTCTGCGGCGGATATTTGCATTGTCGGAAATATCCTCTGCAATAATATCCATTGCACCCTGCAAGGCATCTTCGGCAGTTTCAACACCCTTTTCGGGGACGATGTAGTCCTTTGCCATTTCTTCGGGGTAGGGAGAATTGATTTCCTGAAGATAAATTGCGGCTGCAAGGGGCTCAAGTCCCTTTTCGCGTGCAACAGAAGCACGGGTTTTGCGCTTGGGCTTATAGGGGCGGTAAATATCCTCTATTTCTGCAAGCGTCTGTGCGTTTTCAAGAGCGGCGGCAATTTCATCGGTCATTTTTTCCTGACCCTCAATTGAAGAATAAACCTCCTCCTTGCGCTTTTCAAGGTTGCGGAGATATTCAAGCCTGTCCGCAATTGAACGCAAGGTCTGGTCATCAAGCGTGCCGTGAGCCTCTTTGCGGTAACGGGCAATAAAGGGAATGGTGTTGCCGTCATCGATGAGGCTTACTGTGTTTTCAACCTGCCAGGGCTGAATTTTAAATTCTTCGGTTAATTTTCTGATTATATCCATAAATTTGCCTTTCTTAGATTAACTTATTGAGCAAATATTGCATCTTCTGTGAAAAGAAGTGAGAAGGGAATGGTGTCATCAAAGAAATAAATGCGGAAGAAAACGTTGTCCTTTTCCGAAACCTTACACCATTTTTTATAGCTTTCTTTCAAAGCTCCCGTTGTGTTGAACTCATTGACAATATCGCGGATGTCTTTTGCCTGGTCTATTTCGTGACATTTCATCATATTGAAGGTGGGGCAGTCCGCATCAACGGTTGCTGAAAAGAAATCGCTTACGCCGTCAATTTCATAGCCTTCGGTTGAATTGTAATAGTCACCGTAAAACACGCCGATTTTTTTAATATTTTCTACTTTGATTTCGGGCAATTCAAAGGTCATGTCAGAATATGCCGTACGCTGATATTTTGACTTTTCAAGCTCTGTTTTTTCAAGTATGATACGACCCTGATTACGGTATCTGTAGGTGGTTGTGACTTCCCTGAAAAGGGGAACGTATTTAGAATCGTAAATATTCCTGTTTCCGCGCTGGTCATCAAGAAGAAGCACGCAGTTTTTAAGTCTTTCGTCATCAGCGGTTATGATGTTGCCTGAAACAAACTCAGTCTCTCTGAAAACGAGGGTATCCTTGCCGGAATGCTTAACAAGGGTATCGTCTTCACCAATAGGATTTTTTTCAAGCTGAGAAAAAACAGCAACAACTCCGCCCACAACAAGGCAAAGAGCCACGAAAGAAGAAATAAGTATTATTAAAAGCTTTTTGTTTTTCATATGTTACCTCGTTTTCAACTGTCTTACATCTGTTCCGTCAAACTG
>JAGBHX010000037.1 GCA_017935265.1 Clostridia bacterium
ATAAAATTAACCCCTTGAGGGGTAGCTGAAAAAGGAATGCGGTCGGCAAACCTTTCAGCGCCCCTTAAGGGGTTTAGTCCGTACAATGCCCTTATAGGGCTTAATCAAGCCTCCGGCTTAGCCGGAGGTCCTGACTATTTTTTAATTTGCTTGAGCATATCGCTCTTCAGATCCCATAGCTTCTGAGAAAGGTCCACATAATAGTTATGAGGATTTTCAAAACGGAGCACCTCATCCCAGAGGGTGTCAATCTGCTCTTTGCAGTAAGCTTTTATTTTTTCTATGTGGGGATATTCATACACACACTTTCCCTTGACAAAAAGCGGCTGAAGAAGCTCACGGGCGGTGTAATTCTCAACCACCTTGCGCTTCCAGGTAAAGTCGCGGTCAAACAATTCGTATGGCTGTGAATCGTCAACAACCTCGTCTTCGCAGGTAATAAGGTCGGCAATCGCCTTGCCCGTTTCATTGTCATAAAGTCGCCACAGCTTCTTAGCGCCCGGGATTGTAACCTTGGCAACGTTTTCGCTGACTTTAATTTTTGGCACAAACTCGCCGTTGCCGTTTTCAACAGCACAAAGCTTATACACACCGCCGAAAACGGGATTAGACGACGCGGTAATCAAACGCTCACCCACACCGAAGGAGTCAATTTTTGCGCCTTGCTGAATCATATCTCTTATAATGTATTCATCAAGAGAGTTTGAAGCCACAATTGCGCAATCGGGGAAGCCTGCTTCATCAAGCATTTTTCTCGCCTTGCGGCTGAGATAAGCAATGTCACCGCTGTCAATTCTGATGCCCTTAGGTCTGAAGCCGCGGGGCAAAACCTCACGTCTGAAGGCTTCAATCGCATTTGGAATACCTGATTTGAGAACATTATAGGTGTCAACCAGCAAGGTACAGCTATCGGGATATTCTCTGGCATATGCGCAGAAGGCATCAAGCTCGCTGTCAAAAAGCTGAACCCAGCTATGCGCCATTGTGCCGAGCGCTTTTACGCCGAACTCTCTGTCAGAAATTGTGCAGGCTGTTCCTGAGCATCCGCCGATATAGGCAGCCCTTGCGCCGTAAATTGCACCGTCATAGCCCTGAGAACGGCGGGAACCGAACTCCATAACGGGTCTTCCCTGGGCTGCTCGGACAATTCTGTTTGCCTTTGTGGCAACAAGGCTCTGATGGTTTATGGTAATGAGAATCATCGTTTCAATAAACTGAGCCTGAATTGCGGGGCCCCTTACGGTAACAATAGGCTCATAAGGAAAAATCGGTGTTCCCTCAGGCACACACCATATATCACAGCAAAAATCAAAATCACGCAGATAATCAAGAAAAGCCTTATCAAAGCCCTTGCCCGCAAGGTAATTTAAATCGTCATCGGTAAATTTCAGATTTCTCAGATAATCGGCAAGCTGTTCAACACCCGCCATAACGGCAAAGCCGCCTTTATCGGGAACATCTCTGAAAAACATATCAAATTGAGTAATTCTGTCGCCCACACCGTTTTTGAAATAGCCGTTCGCCATTGTTATTTCATAAAAGTCCGTGAGCATTGTAAGATTGCGTTCTTGCAATTCGTTTGTCATAATATGTGCCTCCTGTTGCAATCTGTTGAGTGGATTATATCATACAGTTTTTATTTTTTCAACAATGTTTATTTTTACACGTGTACGATACCGTTCATATGTGCTTTTAATTAAACTTCTTTAATAGCATTTTCTTACATAAAAGCTGCAAGAAAATATACACATTTACCAAATTTGTTCACTTTTGTATTTTTTTTGAATTTTTGACTATTATTTTTTTTTCTTTTGTGTTATTATAGCTGTAGCAGATTTGTAAAATTTATTAAGGAGGAGTAAAAATGCGAACCCGCAAACAGGAATTAGGCGACAAAAACATTGTCGGCGCAAGGGTTGAACAGCAGAGAAAGACAATCGGTATGAAGCAGAAGGACTTGCTCGCTCAGCTTCAGATCAGAGGTGTTGACCTCAACTCATCAGGTCTTTCAAAGCTTGAGGGTCAGCTCAGAGGCGTTGCCGACTATGAACTCAAGGCTATTGCGGAAGTGCTTGGAGTTTCGGTTAACTGGTTACTTGACATTGAAAAATAAGTTATACGGGCTCAGCTGAGCCCGTTTTTTGTTTTTATTATATTTGACATCAAAGTGCATATATTGTAAAATGGAAGTATTCCAAACAAAAGGAGTTTTATATATGGCAATTTTCAGACCGTTCAAAGCAATAAGACCTGTTGCAGGCAAGGCACAGGACGTTGCGGCACTCCCCTACGACGTTATGAACAGCGAAGAGGCAAAGAAAATGGTTGAGGGTAAGCCTTATTCATTTCTTCACGTTGACAAAGCTGAAATAGATTTTGACCCCATTCCCGAAAATATTTACACCGAAGCAGTTTACCTCAAAGCAAGAGAAAATCTTGACAAGCTGGTAACAGACGGAATTTGTCAGCAGGACGAAAAGCCCTGCATATATATCTACCGTCAGATTATGAACGGCAGAAGCCAGACAGGTCTTGTGGGCTGTACGGCAATTGATGATTACATCAATAATATTATAAAAAGGCACGAGTTGACCCGAGCCGACAAGGAGGCCGACAGAATCAACCACGTTGATTACTGCGATGCAAACACAGGCCCGATATTCCTCGCCTACAGAGCTGACGGATATATCAACTCTGCTGTTGAAGGCTGGAAAGAAAAACACGCTCCCGTATATGACTTTGTGACAGAAGACGGAGTTGCGAACACGGTATGGGTTGTGGACGACAGCGAACTTATTGACGAAATTTCAAGAAAGTTTGCCGACACTGATTATCTTTATATTGCAGACGGACATCACAGAGCCGCCTCTGCCGTTAAGGTGGGTCTCAAACGCCGTGAACAGAATCCCGATTTCACAGGTGAAGAGGAATTCAACTTTTTCCTCTCGGTTCTTTTCCCCGAAAATGAGCTTGAAATTATGGACTACAACCGTGTAATCAAGGACTTGAACGGCTACACAAGCGATGAATTCATTGCAAAAGTAAAAAACAGCTTCACTGTTGAGGCAGTTGGCAAAGACGCATACAAGCCGCAGGAAAAGCACACCTTCGGAATGCTTCTTGACGGTGAATGGTATAAGCTTGGGGCAAAGGAAGGCACGTTTGACAAAAACGACCCTGTTGAACGTCTTGATGTTTCAATTCTTCAGAACAACCTCATTTCTCCCATTTTGGGCATTGATGACCCGAGAACTGACAAGAGAATTGATTTCATCGGCGGTATCAGGGGCTTGGGTGAGCTTGAACGCAGAGTAAACACCGATATGAAGATTGCATTTTCAATGTATCCCACAACTCTTGACGACCTTATGGCCATTGCAGACGCAGACAAAATTATGCCGCCCAAATCAACCTGGTTTGAGCCCAAGCTCTTGAGCGGTTTGTTTATTCATAAATTATCATAAGGAGATACAGATATGCCTAATATTGCAACAAAAGTAAGCGTTGAAATCAGCCCCGAAAAAGAGGTTGTATTAAAAGAAAAGCTCGGCAAAGCAATTTCTCTTCTCAGAGGAAAGAGCGAAGCCTGGCTTATGCTCAGCTTTGAGGATAATTGCCGCATCTGGTTCAAGGGCGACAATTCACTCCCCTGTGCTTTTTGTGAGGTTCAGGTGCTTGGCAAAATCAACCCTGAGGACAGCGAAAAGCTTTCTGCCGAAATCTGCTCAATTTTTGAAGCAGAGCTTGGTATTGCGCAGGACAGAACCTACATCAAATACGAAGAAATTGACCAGTGGGGATGGAACGGCGGTAATTTCTGAAAAAATTTGAAATAATATTGATTTTTTGATTGATATGATTTAAAATAGCAATGTTAAATGCGCTAACAGTGGGAGAAGTACCCGAACAGAGCATATCAGAGAGGGAACGGCAGCTGAAAAGTTCCTTATGCAAAGGCGGCGAAATGCACCCATAAGCACACAGCGGGAACAGAGTATCGCTGTGCGGATTGCCCCGTTACAGGCATCGAGTTATAAACCGGAGTGGAACCGCGGATTAACCGCCTCCGTCGCTTTTGCGGCAGAGGCGGATTTTTTATTTCAGGTGACAGATATGTTTGACAGATTAAGAGAAGATATTCAATGTGTACGCGAGCGTGACCCCGCCTGCCATTCGGCAATAGAGGTTATGCTTCTTTACCCCGGCTACAAAGCCATCAGAAACCACAGAAAAGCACATTGGTTTTTTAAGCACAAAATGTTTTTTATTGCAAGGGCGATTTCACAGCGCACCTCAAAGCGCACGGGAATTGAAATTCACCCCGGAGCACAGATTGGCCGCAGGTTTTTTATTGACCACGGCACAGGAATCGTTATTGGTGAAACCACAATCATCGGAGACGACGTTACGCTTTACCAAGGAGTTACCCTTGGCGGTACGGGAAAGGACACGGGTAAGCGCCACCCTACCCTCGGCAACAACGTGCTCGTTGGCGCAGGTGCAAAGGTGTTGGGTCCTTTAACCGTGGGTGACAACACCAACATTGCGGCAGGTGCCGTTGTGCTTGACAACATTCCCGAAAACTCAACGGCTGTGGGTGTGCCTGCAAGGGTTGTGCGCCGCAACGGAAAGCGCGTTCAGGACCTTGACCAGATTCACATTCCCGACCCCATTTCACAGGAAATTTGCAAATTACAGCATCAGATAGATATTTTGAACAAGAAACTGGAGGAAAAATAAATGAAAGTTTTTAACACTCTCACACGAAGCAAGGAAGAGCTTAAAACAATTGAAGAAAACAAGGTTAAAATCTACGCTTGCGGACCTACCGTTTATAACTTTATCCACATCGGTAACGCTCGCCCTCTTTGCGTGTTTGATGTTTTGAGAAGATATCTTGAATACAGAGGCTTTGACGTTCGTTTTGTTCAGAACTTCACAGATATTGACGACAAAATTATCCGCCGCGCAAATGAAGAAGGCGTTTCTTACAAAGAGATTTCCGAAAAGTATATTGAAGAATTCTGGACAGATGCCAAGGGGCTTAACGTGCGTGAAGCAACCGTTCACCCCAAAGCAACAGAAAACATTGACGAAATTATCAACATCATCAGCACTCTTGTTGACAAGGGCTATGCCTATGAAGCTGACGGCGATGTTTATTTCAGCCCCAAAAAGTTCAAGGAATACGGCAAGCTTTCACATCAGCCCCTTGAAGACCTTGAAGCAGGCGCAAGAATTATGGTCGGTGAGGTTAAAAAAGAGCCTATGGACTTTGCTCTTTGGAAGAACGCAAAGCCCGGCGAACCTTATTGGGAATCACCCTGGGGCAACGGCAGACCCGGCTGGCATATTGAGTGCTCTGCAATGAACCGCCGTTATCTCGGCACAACAATTGACATTCACTGCGGCGGTCAGGACCTTATTTTCCCACACCACGAAAACGAAATTGCTCAGAGTGAATGCTGCAACGGTGCTCCCTTTGCAAACTATTGGATGCACAACGGCTACATTACTGTGGACAACGTGAAGATGTCAAAGTCACTCAACAACTTCTTCACCGTTCGCGACGTTGCCAATGCTTACGGCTATGAGCCTATCCGCTATCTTCTTATTTCTTCTCATTACAGAAGCCCCATTAACTACAGCACCGACATCATTGAACAGTGCAAGGCTTCACTCACCCGCCTTTACACCTGCCGTGACAATCTTGACTTTGCTCTTTCAAATGCCGCAGACGGCGAAGCAACCGACGAAATCAAAGCAATGCTTGATGCCCGTCAGGCTCAGTTTGTGGAGGCTATGGAGGATGACCTCAACACAGCCGACGCTCTTGCCGCAATTTTTGAGCTTGTAAGAGATATTAACACAAAGGTTATTGCAGACGGCGCAAACAAGGCTGACTGCGAGGCCGCCGCTAAGATGTTTGACGAGCTTTGCGGCGTTCTTAGCCTTGTGTATAACAGAAAAAAAGAAAGCCTTGATGACGAGGTTGAAGCTCTTATTGCTCAGCGCACACAGGCAAGAAAAGACAAAAACTGGGCAGAGGCAGACAGAATCCGTGACGAACTCAAGGCAATGGGCATTGTGCTTGAAGACACAGCTCAGGGCGTAAAATGGCATAAAGAATAATATATTATTTAAGGGCTGTCTTGAAACAAGGCGGCCCTTGTGATTGGAGCTGACACTATGGCAATTCTCTGTTGGGATTTTGACGGCACAATTGCCCTATCTCACCACCTGTGGAGCAACAGCGTCAGGAAAGCGATTGACCTGGTTGAGCCTGATAATAAAATTGATTTTCTCGATATAAGAAAGTGTATGGAAACAGGCTTTTCGTGGCACACTCCCGAAATTGCTTACCACCACGCTACGGGCGAAAAATGGTGGAATGCAATGAATGAACATTTTTACAAAAGCTACCTGAGCTTGGGAGTAGATGAAATCTCTGCCCAAAAAGCCGCCGAAGCTGTGAGAGAAATAATCCTCAGAACCGAAAACTATATTTTATATGAAACGGCTGTAGACACTCTGAATGAAGCCAAAAAACGCGGTCACACAAACGTTATTTTGTCAAACAATTATCCTGAATTGGAGCAGGTTTTACAAAAGCTCGGCATACGGCACCTTTTTGAAGATGTTGTGGTTTCTGCCTGCGAGGGCTATGAAAAACCGAGGGCTGAAATTTTTGACGTGATAAAAAAACGCTACCCCGACGGAGTTTTTTATATGATTGGCGACAGCGTTAAGGCTGACATCATCGGGGGCAGAAAAGCAGGAATGAAAACAGTTCTCGTTCACAAGGGCTTCAACCAAAACGCAGATTATTGCGCGGATAAGCTAAGCGATATACTCAAAATCATATAAAAAGAGCCCCTTTCGGAGCTCTAAAAGTTATTCCAGGGAAATCGGTCTGACGGCGGAAAAGCCGTGAAGCCGATTTCTTTTTTTGTGTACGGGTGAATGAAGCTCAGCGTGTGTGACCACAGCGCAACTGAGCATTTGTTGCACTTACTGCCGTATTTTCCGTCACCCAGCAAGGGGAGTTTTCTTGAGGCAAACTGAACTCTGATTTGGTGAGTTCTGCCTGTGTGAAGCTTAACTCTTACCAAAGAAAGACCGTTTTCTGCCTTTATAAGAGTGTATTCGAGGCTTGCTTTTTTAACACCCTTGCGCTCACGGTTTACAACAAAGGACTTGTTTTTGCGCGAATCCTTAAAAAGCAAATCCACAAGGGTGTCACTTTCTTTTTCGGGCACACCTTGCAGCACGGCAAGATATTGCTTTTCAATTTCATTTCTGCTCACCAGAGCCGAAAGCTTAGCCGCCGCCTGAGTGCTTTTGGCAAAAACCATAATTCCGCCGACTGCTGTGTCAAGGCGGTGAACCGGGAAGACCTCTCCCCTGTCTGCCGAGAGCAAATCAATCATATTGGGGCCGTCACCCTTCTGAGAAAGAACACCCACAGGCTTTACGGCAAAAAGCAAATATTCATCTTCATAAAGAATTTCAATATCCATATTCATTAAAAGAAAGTTGCAACCTTCTTTTCGGGCGGGTCGGCTTTTTTAACACTTGTAACATTAAATACAGGACCCTTACCTGAATAGAGCTTGTTGAACTTGTAGCTGACTGTGGCGGTGATTTCAACCCAATCACCTGTGTTGAGGGTTTCAGCAAGAGGATAAAGGCACACAAAACCGTAATAGCTTATATCCTCCTCACAGCACATCATAATGTGACGTCCGCCAACGAAGGTACCGCTTGGGATTTTACCGTTTTTGGAAATAATGGCTTTAAAGTGAACTGTTTTGCCGCGGTAATTTTTGATATTTTCCGTCAAATCGCGGTAAAACCAGGCATAATCCTTATCTTCAATTTCAATCACGGGGGCGTCAATGTCAAAGGGAAGCGGGTCTTCTATATCGTCAAACTCAGCCTTGCCGTCTGCATATTCATACACAATGTCACAACGTCTTGTTACTCCGCGCACAATTTTGTGAAACTCCGTTTTATCCATTGAGCTGTCAAAGCGGTTGAAGGCAACAAGCTCGGTAGAATTGATTTTATCCACAACAAGACTTCTCATATTGGCGTTGTAGGTCATAAAAGTGGTGGAATCCACAAAAAGCATACTTTGATAGAGCACCCATTCCGACGGAACAGCGGCAGCAAAATCCTGCACAAGCCACATACCGTTGTATTCCACAACAACTCTCTCTGCCTTGTGTTTTTTTACAAGAGCTTCAAGGTTTGCCGGATTGAGCTCCTCTTTTTCCTCAATGGTTTCGATAAACACATTTTTATTGGGCCATTTTGAAGAATCGTATTCCTCCTCACCCTCTTCACACAGAAGGAGCAAGGTTCTTTCACCTGAATTAAAGCGTGTGTCGCAAAGTGTATCCTGAATGAAGGTTGTTTTACCGCTTTCAAGGAAGCCCAAAAACATATATACAGGGATTTCCATTTAATCACCTCTTAAATTCTGAAAAGAGTTGCAAGCTCGTCTTCCTTGAGCTTTGAGCCGATAACACAGATTTTGCCGATGATGTCAGCGCCGCCTGTTCTTACATCGGGCTCACCGGGAACGTAGTCAAAGTGAATCCACTGACCGTCTGCGGCCTCAACAATGCCTTTGGCTCTGAGAACGATACCGAACTTTTCTTCATCTCCGAGCGCTGAAAGAATTGCGTTCATTTCATCAACGGAATATTTAACGGTGGTTTCTTTGCCCCAGCTGATGAAAACATCGTCAGCGTGGTGGTGATGGTGGTGATGACCATGGTCGTGGTCGTGACAGCCGCAGGTGCAATGCTCATCATGGTGATGATGCTCATGGTGGTGCTCGTGGCAGTCGCAATGCTCATCGTGGTGGTGATGCTCATGGTGGTGCTCGTGGCAGTCGCAATGCTCATCGTGGTGATGATGTTCATGGTGGTGATGTCCGCAAACCGGGCAGGCATCCTCTTTCATTTCATCTTCAAGAGATTTCACCTTGTTTTCCATAGCTTCGCGAAGCTGTGCGCCTGTGAGCTTATCCCAATCAGTGGTTACAATAACAGCCTCACTGTTGTGCTCACGAAGAAGCTCAACGGCTTTTGCCACTCTTTCTTCACCTGCTTTGGCTGTGTGAGAAAGAACGATTGTCTGAGCGTGCTCAACCTGGTCATTAAAAAATTCGCCGAAGTTTTTCATATATATTTTGCATTTGCCTGCATCAACAACGGTTGTGAACGAATTTAATTCAAGCTTATCTGAGCCGATGTCTTTAACGGCCTTGATAACGTCGCTGAGCTTGCCTACACCCGACGGCTCAATGAGAATACGCTCGGGGGCATAATCCTCAACAACCTTAGTAAGTGCCTTGCCGAAGTCACCCACAAGACTGCAACAGATACAGCCTGAGTTCATCTCGGTTATTTCAACACCTGCTTCTTCAAGGAATTTGCCGTCAACGCCGATTTCACCGAATTCGTTTTCAATGAGAACGAGCTTTTCACCGGGATATGCTTCTTTAATAAGCTTTTTTATGAGTGTTGTTTTGCCTGCACCCAAAAAGCCTGAAAAAATGTCAACCTTTGCCATATAATCAATCCTTTGAATTATTTTCTTACGAATAATAATTATAACACCTTTATCATTAAAAATAAACAATTATTCCATATAAATTTTGTGATATTCAAAAATAAAAATTTGTTGATTTATCCTGCCGCGGAATATATAATATATTTGTATAATTGTCAGGAGGTAATTTTATGAAAAAGTCACTTACAAAAATCATTTCGCTTTTTCTGTGTTTAGCTCTTGTTTTTTCAATCGGTTGCACAGGGGTCTATGCCGCTGATGACACCGTCGAAGAAGCTCCCGTTGTTGAAACACAGCAAACCGCACAATCAACAATGGACGATTTTGTCGATTACGTTTCCGACCCTATGATGTGGATTGAAAGCCTCACAATGCTTGAAGGCGTATTCAACGGTGTGGGTTCGGACCTCAGCTTTGCTGACAATGCTATGAAGGTTCTTTACAACGTGCTCAACGTTATTGTAGAAAAGCTTGTTCAGATTATCTGCAAGCTTTATCCCAACCCCAACGGTTGGCAGAGCCTCAATGATTATGACAGCGACGAGGTCGGCTTTATGGACGGCCGCGATACATATCAGACATCTGCCGCAGAAGGCAACTACTGGAGCCTTGGCTATTCAAGCAGAAGCCTTGTTCCCGAAGATATTGACAGCGGCGAATATTACATCGGCCGTGACCTTATGAACAAGGACGCTCTCGGCGTTTACGACGATATGCGCATCCGCGTTGCAGTTATTGACGACAACAGCGGTGAAGGCGCAGTTGTTATGGGCGCAATTGACTGCCTCGGTGTTACATCAACTGACGTAAGAAGCATCCGCAAGGGTGTTATGGCTTATTGTGAAGAAAAAGGCATTGACGTTGCAAGCATCAACATTATGGCAACCCATGCTCACTCAGCCCTCGACACTCAGGGCGTAAGCACAGAGTTTTTCTACAAGCTTCTTGCAAACGGATTTAACAACGCATTTAATCTTTTTGAAGAGCTTCCCTTTATGGAAAAAGCAACACACTTCAAAGAATACTTCGTTGAGCAGTCAATCATAGCTGTTGAAGAAGCCTTTGAAGATATTGAAAAGGGCGAGCTTTATTATTCATCAATTGATTGCGGTGATATAATCGAAGACAAGCGTGACCTTATTTCAAAAGAAGATTTGCCCGAAATCGCAAGCCTTTATTTTGTTCCCGACAGCGGCAGTGAGGCAACATATATTGCAGACATCACCTGCCACGCAACATCATTCAGCGCAAGCAACAACCTTGTCGGCTCAGACTACATTTACTACCTTGACGAATACATCAAAGAAACAAACGGCGGCAACGTTGTTATGATTCCCGGTGCTGTGGGTCAGGTTTCAAGAGATATTGAGGTTGATGAAACAGGTCTTACCGAGTGGGAAGCTAAAGGCGCAAGCGCCAAGACATTGGGCACAGCCTTCGGCAAGCTGATTGTTGAGGCTGATTATTCAGAAAAGCTTGCTCCCGTTCTTAACGCAACTCACAGAGAAATTGTTATTCACCCCGAAAACAGCATTCTTGTTCTTGCTTGCGAGGTTAAGCTTGTTAACAACAAGGTATTTGTTGACGAAGACGGAAATGCTATGATGCCCACAGAAATGGGTTATGTTGAATTCGGCAACAGAGTCGGTCTTGCTCTCTTCCCCGCTGAGCTTTATCCCGAGGTTTTCTGGGGTCACGAAATCACAGGCTACGCAAACTGGGACGGCACTGAATGGCCTTATGAAAGCCTTGCAGACTCAGTTGACGGCGTTGACGTTTACGCAGTAAGCCTTGCAAACGATGCTCTCGGCTACGTGCTTACAGACAACAACTTCGCATTTATGGGTCACATCATCGGCGAAGGCATTGCAGACGAAACACTTTCAGTCGGTAAGCACATGGGCTCATACCTTGTAAGTGAATATTATGCAATGATTGAAGAAATGAAATAAGAAATACAAAAGTTGAGGCACCGTCAATGACGGTGCCTTTTTATTTTTGGGGGAGTAAGACAGTAGCTTCATAAAATCTTTAATAAAAATCTATTTCATTGCTCAAGTAATATTTACCGGTACTACGTTCAAACTTCATTTCAATTTCTTGTGTTTCTCTATTGTAACCGCCAAAACCATTTTGAGCAGAATAATCTAAATAAACAGTAACATATTGATAATCACCTGCTTTGTTATAATCCCCAATTATAACCTGAGTATCATTCAATTGAAAAGAAGCTTCATTTTTTAATTTTACATTCTCATGAAATAATTCAACAGCAGCATCAATTGCATCTTGCTCGTAGACACTGAATTCAATATTATCAGCTGGTAATGCAAAACAACCAGCAATAAAAACTACAGCTAAAATAATATAGCGACCCACATTTATCAACTTTCTAATTACAGTTTTACCTATTGTCATATTATTGATAAATATTTTACAAATTGGAAGTGACAAAAGTAAGCCAAAAAACATTATCAAAACACAAGCAAGTACATTCGTTTCACCTGCAACTAAACGACCCATGGTAAATGCAACAACATATAATAAGAATATAATTAAAAAGATCATATCCAAAATAAAACTTGTTTTTTTCATCTTTAATCTCTCGTTACAAATAGGACATTTGATTGCATTCTTATCAATTTTATTCCCACACCACTCACAATAATTCTTTATCTTTCCTTTTTTGACACCACAGCTTTTACAAATTCTGTTTTTACTTTCTACTCCACAATTAGTGCAATATGACATGTTTCCACTTCCTAAACAATTTATATATCAATTTTAGCGGATTTTTCGCTAAAAGTCAATAGCGAATTTTTTTCTAACATATAATAAAGGTGTAACTTAAGTAACGTTTAGGTGATTCTATGCCTTTATATAATCGAATTAGAGATTTACGCGAAGATAAAGATTTAACGCAAACCGAAATGGGTACATTGCTGTCATGTAGCCAAAGAGTTTACAGCAACTATGAGCGTGGAGACATTGATATACCCACACAAACACTAATTAAAATTGCAAATTTTCATAATGTTTCTGTAGACTATTTACTAAATAGAACAAATAACCCTGAAGTTAACAGATAACAAAAGGCATCGTCATTGACGGTGCCTTTTGTTATACAATTAGATTTAATTTAGCATTGATTTTGTGTCAACATCCAAACAAAGAAGCTCCCTTGACGGGAGCTTTAATTGATTATTTATTCTTTGCTTCTCTTTCTGCGTCAAGGATTGCTTTAACCTTGAGGGGAAGACCGAAGAGGTTTATGAAGCCTGCTGAATCCTTCTGGTCGTAAACATCGTCTTCATCAAATGTTGCGAATGCTTCGCTGTAAAGTGAGTAGGGTGATGTTACACCTGCATTCATAATGTTGCCCTTGTAGAGCTTAAGCTTAACGTCACCTGTAACAGTTTCCTGAGTTTTGTCAACAAAAGCGGAAAGAGCCTCTCTCAAAGGAGTGAACCACTGACCGAAGTAAACAACCTCAGCGAATTTCTGAGCAACGAGCATTTTGTAGTGATGTGTTTCTCTGTCAAGGCAAAGAGTTTCAAGAACATCGTGAGCCTTGTAAAGGATTGAGCCTGCGGGGTTTTCATAAACGCCTCTTGACTTCATGCCAACAAGACGGTTTTCAACGATGTCTGCAAGACCTACGCCGTTCTTGCCGCCGATGTCGTTAAGAAGCTCAATCATCTCAACACCGCCCATTTTCTTGCCGTCAACAGCAACGGGGATACCCTTTTCAAATGAAATTGTTACATAAGTGGGTTCATCGGGAGCCTGCTCGGGTGAAACGCCCATTTCAAGGAAGCCGGGCTTATTATACTGAGGCTCATTTGCGGGATCTTCAAGGTCAAGACCCTCGTGTGAAAGATGCCAGAGGTTCTTATCTTTTGAATAGTTTGTTTCACGGTTAATTTTAAGAGGAATGTTTCTTGCCTCTGCATATTCAATCTCTTCTTCACGAGATTTGATATCCCAGATTCTCCAGGGAGCAATAATCTGCATTTCGGGAGCGAAAGCTTTGATTGCAAGCTCAAAACGAACCTGGTCGTTACCCTTACCTGTGCAGCCGTGACAGATAGCGTCAGCGCCTTCAGCCTTTGCGATTTCTACAAGTCTCTTTGCGATGATGGGACGTGCAAATGCTGTGCCGAGGAGATATTCCTTTTCATAAACAGCGCCTGCTTTGATTGAGGGGAAAACAAAGTCGTTTACAAAAACGTCTTTAAGGTCTTCGATGTAAAGCTTTGAAGCGCCTGTTGCGATTGCCTTTTCTTCAAGGCCGTCAAGCTCTGTGCCCTGACCAACGTCACCTGAAACTGCAATAACCTCACAGTTATTGTAATTTTCTTTAAGCCAAGGGATGATGATTGATGTATCAAGACCGCCTGAGTAGGCAAGAACTACTTTTTTAATTTCTTTCATTTTTATTTCCTCCAATGTGTTTTTTGTAATTATGCATTGATTATACACCAATATACAGAAAAATCAAGTATATTTTGCATATTTATTCATTGTTTTTTGATTTTCGGCTAAAGTGCCAAATGTTTCAATTCGGTTTTCGGTTTTTTGTCAAACCTGCCAAAAGCCAACCTTTTTCATAACCTTGCGAAGTGTTTTGCGGGCTGTGTATGAAGCTCTTTCACTGCCCATTTTAGCGCACTGCTCAAGATAAGCCTTGTCGTTGATAAGGTGGTTAAATTCATCCTGAATCGGACGAAGAGATTCAACAACACTTTCTGCAACGGCAGCTTTGAAATCGCCGTAGCCCTTGCCGTCAAATTCTTTTTCAATAGCGGCATAATCAAGGCCTGTGCAGGCAGAATAAATAGTCATAAGGTTGTTGATGCCGTCTTTTCCGTCGCCGTAATACACCTTGGCTTCGCTGTCGGTAACAGCAGACTTGAATTTTTTAACAATCATATCGGGTGTATCAAGCATACCGATGCTTGCCTTGGGGTTGGGGTCAGACTTGGACATCTTTTTGGTTGGGTCCTGAAGTGACATAACCTTTGCGCCAACCCTACCGAAGAAAGGCTCGGGCACAACAAATGTGGGTGAATACACCTGATTGAAGCGGTCTGCAATGTTTCTTGCCAATTCAAGGTGCTGCTTCTGGTCGGCACCGATAGGCACATAATCTGCCTGATAAAGAAGAATATCGGCAGCCATAAGCACAGGATAATCGAAAAGGCCAACGTTGATGTTGTCGGCGTGCTTTTGTGATTTATCCTTAAACTGGGTCATTCTTGAGGCTTCACCAAACTGGGTGTAGCAGTTGAGAATCCAGCTGAGCTGTGAATGCTCAGGCACGTGGCTCTGAACAAAAACAACGTTCTTTTCGGGGTCAAGACCAAGAGCGATAAGCAGGGCATACATTTCCATTGTCTGCTTGCGGAGCTTTGCAGGTTCCTGACGGACTGTGATTGCGTGAAGGTCGGCTACGGCATAGTAGCAGTCATAATCCTCACTCATATATTTCCAGTTTTTCAGCGCACCAAGATAGTTGCCCAGGGTGGGAACTGCCGTTGGCTGAATACAGCTTAATACAACTGATTTCTTTTCGTTTTCCATAATATTACCTCTTATTCATTTCTGCGGCAACTTCACCGAGAATTGTGAGACCCTTGTCCATAGCTTCAATGGTGGGGGTTGTGAAGTTAAGGCGGACTGCGTTAAACTTGTCATCATCATTCACAACAAAGGCAGTGCCGGGCACAACCGCAACGTTCTTTTTGATTGCATTGTTGCAAAATTCAATCATATCAATGTTTTCGGGCAAATCGCACCAGACAAAAAGACCGCCTTCGGGTCGAACGTATTTAACGATGCCGCCCAATTCCTCATCAATTCTCTTGCAAAGGAAATTGAGTCTTTCGCGGTAGCAATCTTTAATCTTGGCAATGTGCTCGTCAATGTCATAATTTGCCATCCAGCGTTCAACAAGCATCTGATTGAACATAGGTGTATGAACGTCACTCGTCTGCTTGCCTACTGTCATTTTGCCCACAATGGGAGCAGGACCGAGAACATAGCCCACACGGATACCGGGAGCCATAACCTTTGAGAAGGTGCCGGCATAAATAACTCTGCCGTCTTCGTCGAAGCTCTTGATTGAGGGCAGGTCCTCCCCTGCCACTCTTGTGTCGCCATAGGGGTTGTCTTCAAGAATAATCTTGTTATACTTGCAGGCAAGGTCATACACAGCCTTGCGCTTTTCAACGCTCATTGTGATGCCTGAGGGGTTCTGGAAATTTGGAATAACGTAAATAAACTTTGCCTTAGGCTCTTCTTTAAGGGCTTTTTCAAGCTCTTCGATGTTGATGCCGTCATCCTCAAGCGAAACACCGCGAAGCTTAACGTTATAGGCGCGGAAGCAGTTAAGCGAGCCGATAAATGAGGGAGTTTCTGCAATAACAACGTCGCCCTCGTTGCAAAGAACCTTTGTAGTCAAATCCATAACCTGCTGAGCACCGCTTGTGATAATTACTGAATCTGTGTCTTTGCCGATTTTTTTGCTTGTGTGAAGCCAGTCGGTTACACGCTTAATCAAAGCAGGATAACCTTCTGTTACACCGTACTGCAAAGCCTCGATGGGATGATTTTCAAAAATATCCTGTGAAATTTCTTTAATGGCATCAATGGGGAATGAGTCGGGCGCAGGGTTGCCTGCGGCAAGAGCAATCATACCCGGAACTGATGAAGCCTTGAGAATTTCACGGATTGCAGACGGCTGCAATGATGAAATTTTGTCTGAAAAAATGTAGTCCATACATACTACCTCACTTTACTTTTTAACTGATAGATTATATCACATAAATTTTAGATTGTAAATATTTGTTTTTTATGTTATTATGTTTTCGTTATAAAATTTGGAGGAATTATAATGAGTTTGAATTTTGACGCTGTAATTTTCGACTTTGACGGAACAGTTGCTGACACGGGCAAGGGAATTTTTAACTGTATAAGATATGCTCTTGAAAAGAACGGACTGCCCACCCTGAGTGAAGCGAGTCTTCGCACATTTGTAGGTCCTCCCCTTCACGACAGCTTCAAGCGTGAATGCGGTGTCGATGACGAAATGAGCACCAAGCTCGTAGCAAGCTACCGCGAAAGATATTCTGTTAAGGGAATTTATGAATTTGACCTTTATGACGGCATTGCCGATTTACTTAAAGAAATTCAGGCAGAGGGCGGACTGACAGGCATTGCAAGCTCAAAGCCTGAGGATTTTATTAACATTATTGTTAACGATACGGGAATGAGTGACCTGTTTAACGTTACTGCAGGCTCAGACCCGAGATATATTGAATCTGACAAAACAACCATCGTTAAGGCCTGCATAGCTAAAATGAACCTGCCCGAAAATGCAAGGGTGCTTATGGTTGGCGACAGGCTTTATGACATTGTGGGCGCACACAATGCAGGAGTTCCCTGCGCGGCTGTGCTGTTCGGCTACGGCAGCCGAGAGGAGTTCGAAGAATACAAGGCTGATTATATTGCAAAAGATGCAGAAGAGTTAAAAAAGATTATTTTCGGTTAATACATTGGTCACATTGGCTCCCTCTGACGAGGGAGCTGGGTCGAAGACCCTGAGGGAGAGACGGATTTTGCATAAATTTTATTGATTTATCAAGGCTTCTCAGTATCTCTCCCTCCGTCTTTTGCTTCGCAAAATCCACCTCCCTCATCAGAGGGAGGCAAGAATAATTCATCAAATGCAAGGGACTTTAGAAATGAAATTCACTTTTTCAAATATTTCCAATCAGAAAATCATCATTTCGGTTAACAACGGTGACTACCTTACTGTTTTACCAAATGAGTGTGTTGAAACTGAAGCAGAGAGTAAGCAAGCTCACACTGTTTCGGTAAAAAGTGCAACACCCAGCCACTATCAACGCGGGTTTTATTACTTTAATGTAATCACCGATTATCAGATTTTTAAGTCGGAAGAAGATGTCCAATTTAAAATAATCTGTGACGATTTTTCAACACCCTCTTGCATAAACCTGATTAGAGCAAAAATGTGCATCGAGGGTAACGAATGTCTTTTCAAAGCGTTTACCGTTGAAAATAAGGAAGAAATGGAAAAGGAATTTAAGAAAAAAAGAACAAAAGAGTTCTTTTTCCCTGATTTTCTTGAGAACATTGATACTTACATAGTGTTAATTCTGATTGGCATTGCAATATTTTATTTCAGCGGTTGGAAATCAGGTTTAATTTATTCCACTGTTGCTTATATTTTATTGGTTCTCGGTACACATTTTATTGAAAAAATTTGGAACGCTGTTTTCAAAAGGGCTTTGAGAGTCTCCGACGATAAAACAGATTTCTATAATTTCATAAACAGCGACTTCTTAATGCAATGGTTTTCTGACCCCAAAAATTCAGGCAACAATGAAACAAAAGAAAAGAGAGCCAACAGAAAAAAACGCAGGTTTTTCAGAAAATAAAAAAGATTATTTTTAATTAAATTTGATATTGACTGCAAGGGGTGTTTTATGTTATAATCACCTTGCAATCAGGGCAATCATTACTGACGGATTAGTGGGTTTACCACAAGGGAATGACTGCCGACTTTAGCCGACCGTCTGGGCAGCATCTTGTGGGATGCTGCCCTTTTATATTTGTTTACATTTTTGTTTTTATAGAATTAAGGAGGTAATATTTATGGAACAGTGGAGAGGTTTTAACCCCGGTAACTGGCAGGAAAACATTGACGTAAGAGATTTTATTCAGAAAAACTACACCCCCTATGAGGGTGATTACACCTTCCTTTCGGATTCTACCGACAGAACTAAAAATTTGCTCAAAAAGGCCGAGGATCTGATGGCTCTTGAAAGGCAGTACGGCGGAGTGCTTGACATTGACACTCACACCGTTACTTCCCTTCTCAACTACAAGCCCGGCTATCTTGACAAGAAGAACGAGATTATAGTTGGTTTCCAGACTGACAGACCCCTCAAAAGAGGTGTTAACCCCTTTGGCGGACTTCGTATGACACGCTCAGCCTGCGAGGCCTACGGCTACAGACTTTCTGACAAGGTTGAGTCTGAATTTCAGTACAGAACCACACACAACGACGGCGTGTTCAGAGTTTACGGCAAGGAAACAAGAGCCGCCCGCTCCTGCGGACTTATTACAGGTCTTCCCGATGCTTACGGCAGAGGCAGAATCATCGGTGACTACCGCCGTGTTGCGCTTTACGGCATTGACCGTCTTATTGAAGAAAAGAAAAATGACAAGGACCGCCTTAGCACAAGCGACAATATGATGGACGCTGACACAATCCGTCAGCTTGAGGAGCTTTATCAGCAGATTAACTTCCTCGGTATGCTTAAGGGTATGGCAGAAATGTACGGCTTTGATATTTCACGCCCCGCAAACAATGCAAAAGAGGCTGTTCAGTGGCTTTATTTTGCATATCTCGGTGCAATCAAAGAGCAGAACGGTGCGGCAATGAGCCTTGGCAGAACATCAACTTTCCTCGACATTTACTTTGAGCGCGACATCAGAGAAGGCGTTCTCACAGAAAGCGATGCTCAGGAAATTATTGACGACTTCGTTCTGAAGCTCCGTATGGCAAGACATCTTCGCACACCCGAATACAACGAGCTTTTCGGCGGCGACCCCATGTGGATTACCGAAGCATTAGGCGGTGTGGGTGAAGACGGCCGTCCTCTTGTTACTAAGAACACATTCCGCTTTATGCACACTCTTTACAATCTCAAACCCTCGGCAGAGCCCAACCTCACAGTTCTCTGGTCAAAGGATCTGCCCGAAAACTTCAAAAAGTTCTGCGCAAAGGTTTCTTGCGACACTGATGCTATTCAGTATGAAAACGACGATATTATGCGCCCCATCTACGGTGATGACTATGCAATTGCCTGCTGTGTTTCAGCAATGAAGGTGGGCAAGCAGATGCAGTTCTTCGGCGCAAGAGCCAACCTTGCAAAGATGATGCTTATGGCCCTCAACGGCGGTAAGGACGAAAACAGAAATATGCAGGTGGGCCCCGTTCACGAGCAGTATCCCGATGAATATCTTGATTATAACAAGGTTTGCGAATATCTTGATATTTACCGCCCCTGGCTTGCAAGAATGTATGCCAACACAATGAATCAGATTCACTATATGCACGACAAATATGCCTATGAAAAAACTCAGATGGCACTTCACGACACTGATGTTCACCGCTTTATGGCATTCGGTATTGCCGGTATGAGCGTTCTTGCAGACTCACTTTCAGCTATCAAATACGCTAAAGTTCGTTGTATTAAGGATAAAGACACAGGTCTTATCACCGACTTTGAAACCGTTGGTGAATTCCCCACCTTCGGCAACGATGATGACAGAGTTGACTCTATCGCCTGCGAGCAGGTTGAAAAATTCTATGAAGAGCTTAAAAAGCAGAAGCTCTACAGAAATGCAGAGGCTACTCTTTCAATTCTCACAATCACTTCAAACGTGGTTTACGGCAAGAAGACAGGCTCAACACCTGACGGCCGCAAAAAAGGCGAGCCCTTTGCACCCGGCGCAAACCCCATGCACGGCAGAGAGAAAAACGGTGCTCTCGCTTCACTTAACTCTGTTGCAAAGCTTTCTTATGACGTTTGCCGTGACGGCATTTCAAACACATTTTCAATCGTTCCTCAGGCACTTGGCAAAAATGAGGATGAAAGAATTGATAATCTTGTAAATCTCCTTGACGGATATTTCGGTCAGAAGGCTCATCACCTCAACGTTAACGTACTCAACCGTGAGGTGCTTATGGCAGCTTATGAAGAGCCTGAAAAATACCCCAACCTCACCATCCGCGTTTCAGGATATGCCGTTAACTTCTGCAAGCTTTCAAAGGAGCAGCAGAGAGAGGTTATTTCAAGAACATTCCATGAGGCGATGTAATATGTCAACCAAAGGCAGAGTTCATTCCTTTCAGTCTATGGGGGCTGTTGACGGCCCCGGGCTGAGATGCGTGGTGTTTATGCAAGGATGCCCGCTGAGATGTGTGTATTGCCACAATCCCGACACTCACAGCTTTGAGGACGGCGACGAATACACACCCGAGGAAATGCTTCAAAAAATACTCCGCTTCAAAAGCTACATCAAAAACGGCGGTGTCACCGTTTCCGGCGGTGAACCGCTGATGCAGGCAGAATTTGTCAAAGAACTGTTTTATCTTTTAAGGGAAAACGGAATTCACACTGCACTGGATACTTCGGGTATCGGCAACCTTGAAGAAGCAAAAGAGCTCCTGAGCGTAACCGACCTTGTGCTTCTTGACGTCAAGTTTCTTGACGCTGAAAGCTACAATAAATACTGCAAGGGCGATTTTGAGCAGGTTCTTAGCTTTCTTAAGCTAGCAAAGGATATGGGCACCCCCTTGTGGATAAGGCAGGTTATCGTGCCCGGCATCAACGACACCGAAGGGAACATCACGGCTCTGGTTGAGTTCCTGCAAGGATATGAAAACGTAAAAAAAATAGAGCTTCTGCCCTTCAGAAAGCTCTGTGTACCTAAATATGAAAACCTGGGAATCCCCTTTCCCCTTGCCGACACTCCCGAAATGCCGCAAAGAGAAATTGATGAGCTTTATAAGCTCGTTCCCGACAAACTGAAATAATTTAACCGCACTCAGAAAGAGTGCGGTTTTTGTTTATCCTATGATAAAGTAGTTTTCACCCACATTGAAGCTGAATATTTCTGATTTTTCCTCAGTTGAGCTAAAGTCTTTCTTACCGTAAGGACCTTTCCCGCCCTGCGGATTTCCTTCCGGCGGGGTCATGCCCTCCGGCATTTCCGGTGGCTCATTCCCGTTCGGCTTTGCAGGAGGTTCTTCACCTTCAGGCTTTTGCGGCATTTCCTGACCGTCCGGCGGAGTCATACCCTCAGGAGGCTCCTCACCTTGCGGTTTTTCAGGAGCTTCGCCGTCATCCTGAGGAGGAGCAGAATTAAAATCTGCACCTGCGTTCCACTGATCAGGCATTCCCTCCAAAGAAGCATCTCCGTTCCACAAGGTATATTCGCCCTCTCTGAGTTCAGGAGCAGATACAATAAGATACTTAAAATCATTGGTAACTTTCTGTTCAATTATAACCTTTTCATCAGTATCCTTTAAGGCATAAGTACCACTTTTTTGTGACTGAGCAAAGCTGAAAACTGCGAAGGTTTGCTCACTTTTTGAAATGCGATCGAGCATATTACCTGTTGCAAAAACCTTGCCGCCGTTAATATGAATTCCTTTGTCAGAGTCAATACCTGCATCACCGCTGAAAGAACAGGCCTGCGCTGTGACACTACCGCCGTTTATAACAAGCCAACCATTAGAATCTATTCCGTCGCCCTCACCTGTATCACCGTTTACATGGATATTTAAGTTTCCTGCATTGACAGTGGTTACGGAAATATTGTCTTCATTGGTATTGATACCGTCATTTCCTGAAACAATGTTTATATTTCCGCCGTTTATAGTAAGGTGAAGCTCGGAATCAAGACCTTCATTATCGGCATTGATATTAAGCACACCGTCACCTTTTTCGCCGCCTGAAATGTTCATAGACATTTTAGAATAAAATGCACCGTCATACTTGTGCAGCTTATCAGCATCCTCAACTTCCTTGCCGTCATCAGAAAGGATAATACTATCGGGCTCATAGATTTTTGCAACATGAGAGCCGCTTATATTATTAATTACACCGTCTGCAATAATTACATTCGCACCTGCCTCACTTGTGTCAACATCATTTGAAGCAGTTTCTTCATCTTTAACACCGCACTCATACACATTATAAAATATTATCGCAGGCGCAACTTCACAAGTGACATCAGCTCCGTTTAAAACAAGAGTTACAACTGCATTCGGGTCATCTTCAGCATCTTCGCCAAGGTCAACTGCAATCTGTCCCTTTGACAGTTTACCGTTTAAAACATATTGACCTGCCTGCGTTATGTGCACAACAGTGTGGTCATCAGCGTCTTGCTTTGTATGCGCCTCTTTTTCAGTTCCTTCACCGTAAGTAAAATCGTGACCCGATTCATAATAGACAATGTCATTCGCCACATATACACCTTGAGCGGAATCAGTTGACACAGCCGAACCATTCACCTTGATTTCAGAGTCACTCAAAGAAATTTGTGTTCCGTCATAATTATTGTCTGATTTACCTTCGTTTTCCTGAGTTTTGTTGCTACATCCACTCAAAACTGATAACAGCACAACAATCATCATTGTTGCCATAATTCTTTTCATAGCAATTCACCGCTTTTCCTTTTTCTTGAATTATAACACAGTTTGAGGAATTGTTGTTTTATAAAAATGGATTTTTCTTTAATTTTTTGTAAACAATACAGACAACCGAATTTTTTCGGCTGCCTGTCGCTTTATTTATCAGGTTGTAGTTTTATAACTGCAATTTCCGGTCTGTTCCAACACCTGACAGGGACGGGATAATTTCCCAATCCTCCTGAAACGTGGATAAACTGACCGTCTTTTTCATAAAGTCCTTTTACATATTCTCCGTTCAAATCGGGAAAAACAGTGTTCCCGTCATACACCGCGCCAACAAAAGGTAAGCGAAAAAGACCTCCGTGAGTGTCACCCGAAAGGGTCAATTCCATACCGAACAGCTTAAATCTTTCAAACTCCGGCATATGAGAAAGCAAAATCGAAAAGGTTTGTTCGTCTTTTTTAAAGGCATTGTCCAAATCGAAATGAGGCGGAAAATATACGTTATCAATTCCGTAAAGGTGAAGCTGTGTGTTTTTTACGGTAATCACTTCATCCTCATAGTTGAGAACGTTAACACCGTTTTCTCTAAGAAGAGTGAAGAATGCTTCGTCATCATCGTGCTCACCGTTTACGTAATACACAGGATATTTTTCTGCAAGGGTACAAAGAAGCTCAAGGGCATTTCTTTTTCCGTTTTCACTGCCGTGAGTGAACATATCACCCGTTACTGCAATAAAATCGGGAGCCTGTGCAGAAACTCTGTCAATGAGCGTTTTATTGCCCTTACCGAAGCAGGCACCGTGCAAATCCGAAAGCTGAACTATTGTGATTTCGTCATTGACGAGCTCACTTTTCACTTCATACTCGTTGACGCTCAGGGTATGGTTATTGACCCACCACCCGAAAATTATCAACAGCAGCAATAAAAGCAACGTTGACAGATGCAGTTTTTTACGCTTTTTCATAAAATCACCGTGGGAACTTATTATAACAGACTGCCGTGCTTAGCCTTTGATTCACAATAAATGCAACGGTATATGCCGTTGTCCTTATCCGTGAGCTTAAACATCTGCTGAAGCCCCTGCTCAGTGGAAGTGATGCAACGCGGATTTTTGCAATGGATAACATTGCAGACCTTTTCGGGCAATTCAAGGTGGCGCTTTTCAACAAGCTTGCCGTCTTTAATCACATCAACGGTGATGCCGGGGTCAATGTAGCCGAGAATATCAACATCAACCTCAATTTCAGCGTCGATTTTGATAATGTCCTTTTTACCCATTTTTTTGCTGTTAACATTTTTTATAATGGCAACAACGCAGTCCAGCTTATCCAGCTCAAGGTAGTTATAAATCTTCATACTTTTGCCTGCCTTGATATGGTCAAGCACAAGTCCGTTTTTAATTTCATCAATATGCATTATTCTACCCCCAGAAGCTTTAAGATAAGAGCCATTCTGATAAATTTGCCGTTGCAGGCCTGACGGAAGTATGCGGCTCTGATGTCATCGTCAACATCAAGGCTGATTTCATTAACTCTGGGCAGAGGATGAAGCACACGCATATCGGGCTTGGCGGTGGCAAGCTTTTCACTTGTGAGAATGTAGCTGTCTTTAAGTCGGATATAATCAGCCTCATTGAAGAAACGCTCGCGCTGAACTCGTGTCATATAAAGAATATCAAGCTCGGGCATTGCTTTTTCAAGGTCGGTTGTTTCCTCGAACTCAACTCCTGCATCAACCAATTCCTGCTTGAGGTATTCGGGAATTTTAAGCTCATCAGGTGAAATCATAACAAACTTTACATTGTTATAGCGCATCATAGCCTGAACAAGCGAGTGAACGGTTCTGCCGAATTTAAGGTCGCCGCAAAGACCGATTGTAAGGTTATCGAACCTGCCCATTTCACGCTTGATTGTGAGAAGGTCGGTAAGGGTCTGGGTGGGATGATTGTGTCCGCCGTCACCTGCATTGATGATAGGTACGGTGGCGTTCATTGAAGCCACCAACGGTGCACCCTCCTTGGGGTGGCGCATTGTGATGATGTCGGCATAATATGACACCACCTTAACGGTGTCGGCAACACTTTCACCCTTGCTGGCAGAGGAGCTGTTTGCCTCAGAAAAACCGAGAACATTACCGCCCAACTCATACATAGCGGCTTCAAAGCTCAGGCGAGTTCTTGTGGACGGCTCAAAGAAAAGGGTCGCCATCTTTTTGCCGTGGCACTTTTCGCTGTACTTTTCAGGATTTGCAATAATATCGTCTGCGGTTGAAATAAGCTCATCAATCTCTTCCACAGATAAATCAAGAATGCTGATAAGGTTTTGCATAAAACCAATCCTCCAATTCAGAATTTCAGGAAATTAACCGTTTATCCAGCTTTCGTCTGAGGGATTGTTTCTGAATTTGATAAGGCGGGCAACATCTTCAGGCTTGATGTAGCCTGTTTCTGATGCTACTTCTGCAATTGTGTCGAAGTTTGTAAGGCTTACATTTTTAACATTTGCGGCTGCAAGGCGATCAAGACCCTTCTGCATACCGTAGGTGAAGATGCTGACAATACCGAGAACCTCTGCACCTGCTTCACGAAGAACATCAACAACCTCAATAACACTGCCGCCTGTTGAAATAAGGTCTTCAATAACAACAACCTTCTGACCTTTTTCAAGTCTGCCTTCAATCTGGTTCTGTCTGCCGTGGTCCTTTGCGCCGGAACGAACATAACCCATAGGCATATCAAGAATTGAAGCGGCAATTGCGGCGTGAGCGATACCTGCTGTGCTTGTACCCATAAGAACCTCGCACTCGGGGTATACTTCTTTTACCTTGTCGGCAATAGCCTGCTCAACGATTTTTCTCTGCTCGGGAGCTGTGAGGATGAGTCTGTTATCGCAATAAACAGGGCTCTTGATTCCGCTTGCCCAGGTGAAGGGCTCGTCGGGGCGGAAGAATACAGCTTTAATCTCCAACAATGCTTTAGCAACAATCTTTTCCATTTTATTTTACCTCTCTTATATTAATATCTTATTAAGAAATTATAAATCAATCACAAAATTCTGCAACACAGCGGCGGTATGCGGCAACGGGGTCAGCGTCCTCTGTGATAGGTCTGCCGACAACAATATAGTCTGAGCCGATTTCCTTTGCCTTAGCGGGGGTTGTAACTCTTACCTGGTCGCCAACCTCACCGTCTGCAAAGCGCACGCCGGGAGTAACTGTGATGAACTCCTTGCCGCAAGCTTCCTTAACCTTGCCTGCTTCAAGAGGTGAACAAACAACGCCGTCAAGGCCTGCGAGCTTTGCGTTGTTAGCGTAGTGCATAACAACCTTGTCGATAGGCTCTTTGATGAGAAGGTCGTTTTCCATTCTCTCCTGGCTTGTGGAAGTGAGCTGAGTTACGGCAATAAGAAGAGGTCTTGTGCCGTCGGGTCTTGTGAGGCCTTCAATAGCTGCTTCCATCATTGCAATTGTTCCTGCGGCATGGAGGTTGCACATATCAACATCCATAGCAGAAAGAACGCTCATAGCCTTTTTAA
Source organism: Clostridia bacterium (assembly GCA_017935265.1). GTDB lineage: Bacteria > Bacillota > Clostridia > Oscillospirales > Acutalibacteraceae > CAG-488. The sequence goes on from JAGBHX010000037.1 coordinate 26,357, forward strand.
CTGTGTTGGGAATGTCGTGAAGCTTGAGGTCAAGAAAAATCTTGTGTCCTCTTTCTTTAATGCCTTTTACGATTTCGGGACCTGCACCGTAAAAAAGCTCCATACCGATTTTAACATAGGGCTTTTCCTCAGTGAATTTGTCAAGAAAATCAAAAACCTTCTGCTTGTTGCTGAAATCACAAGCAATAATTACATCTTTACCCATTAGTGAGCACCTCCGATTATATCTGTTAAATTATTTATTGAATACTTTTCCATAACTGCGGGAAGGGAATCAATGATGTTTTTGCAGGCAAACGGCTCAACAAGGTTTGCCGCACCAACCTGCACCGCAGTTGCACCTGCGAGCATCATTTCAATAACGTCCTCTGCAGTTGAAATTCCGCCCATACCGATGATGGGGATTTTTACCGCTTCATATACCTGATACACCATTCTCAGCGCAACGGGGAGAATTGCACTGCCTGAAAAACCGCCCATTTTGTTGTGGATAACGGGCTTTTTGGTTTTCAGGTCAATTCTCATACCGAGAAGTGTGTTTATCATACTGATACCGTCTGCACCGTTTTCTTCGCAAGCCTTTGCAATGGAAACGATGTCGGTTACATTGGGGCTAAGCTTAATGAAAACAGGCTTTGTGGTAACGGCCTTAACTGCCTTTGTAACCTGTGCGGCAGCTTCAGCGCTTGTGCCGAATGCCATACCGCCGTTGTGAACGTTGGGGCAGCTTATGTTAACCTCAAACCAGCCGATTTGCTCCTGAGAGTCAAGCTTTTCGCAGGTGTAGGCATAATCGTCAATTGAAAATCCGCTGACATTTGCCATAACCTTTTTGTCAAAGCAAGCCTTAAGCTTGGGAAGCTCGTCGCTGATAACCTTGTCAACGCCGGGATTCTGAAGTCCTACGGAGTTAATCATACCTGCAGGACATTCTGCAATTCTGGGTGTGGGGTTGCCGAAGCGAGGCTCTTTGGTGGTTCCCTTAAATGAAAACGTGCCAAGCTCGTTAATATCATAAAGCTCTGCAAATTCATAACCGAAGCCGAAGGTTCCGCTGGCGGGGATAACGGGGTTATCAATTTCAATTCCGCAAAGGTTGATTTTTGTGTTTACCATATTATCTCCTCCTTAACAAGAACAGGGCCATCCTTACAAATTCGCTTGTTGCCGTATTTTGTTTTGCAGCTGCATCCCATACAGGCACCGAAGCCGCAACCCATACAAGCACCAAAGCCACAGCCCATTCTTTCTTCGAAACTGAACTGACCGCTTGTTTTGGTTGCATTATAAACTGCTTTAAGCATTGGTTCGGGGCCGCAGGTATAAAAGTAGGTGTAATCCCCTACCTTTTCGATTGCATC
>JAGBHX010000038.1 GCA_017935265.1 Clostridia bacterium
TATTGTTTGGTTGGATATGGTACATTTAATCTAATAAAACTCTGATAACTTTAGGCTCCCTTGTGTATAGGGAGCCTTTTGTGCTGAGTGTTTTAAAAGAGTCTTTTTATCTGTAAGCGTGTTGTCGCTTTTTATGAGCATAAAAATACCGCAGTTGATACATTGTATCTTCTGCGGTAAATTGTTATACGTTAACCTTGTCAGCTTCTGCGTCCATCTGCTCGGCAACTGCCTTGCGGCGTTCGGAGAGCTCAGCATACATTCTGTCACGCATTTTATTGTCAATGGGATAAAACAGCTTTGGAATAATACCGAGGCTGCTTGTTAAAATCGGGATGCCTGTTCCCAAAGCGAAAAGCCACCATTTTGCTTTGTCGCTCTGAGTGCCGATTTTTTTGCCCTGAACGTATCCGATTCTGGAAAGCACAAGGTTTGTAACAGAACTCATTATTATGCCCTGAATTTTTGTAACAAGGCTTTTGGCAACGCCTGTCATTGCTTCAACACGGTAGCCGTTTTTCCATTCGCAATAATCCATTGCTTCGTTGCGAAGCTCTTCGGGAATGGTGTGACGCACACCGTAAACAAACATTTCAACAAATTCCTCAATCATCATTGTGGGAATCATAAACTTGCGGCTCATAAAGTTCTTGTTTATTGAGCCGACCCCGAAAACAACCAGCCAGCATATATCTGTCCATAAGTCTTCAACAACCCACAGCGTTTTTGATGTGAACCGTCTTCTCAACGGAGCAACCCACAGATAGCTCAGGTTGAGAATGGGGTAGGCGGGTATGCCTACAATCGTCTGCAACGATGCACTGCCTAAAACGTCAATATAATAGTCTGAACGGCTCTGGCCGATACTGAAGCCAGCAAAGAAATCCGAAAGGGTAATAATAAGCAACGGCTTGTTGTTGAGTATTGCCTTGAAGCCCTGCATAATGCTCGGCTTTTCTACCGACTGCATAACACGCTCTTTTGAAACCATATAAAACCAGAAGGTCATCAGGGATGAAAGAACGGCGGTTGCGGCACCCATACCGATGAAAAGGCTCTGCAGCTTCCACTTGACTGTTTTGGAATTGATAAGGTCAATGAGGATACCCATTATCCATTCCGGCAGCTGCTCACCCAAAAACCTTGAAAACAGGTTTGCCTGAGAAATAAGCCGCACTCTTTCTTCGGGGTTTGGCGTTATGGTGGATAGCAAGCCCGTTTTTGAAATGGACATAAACGTGTTTGCTGTTTCGTTTATAACGTTAAAGCCGAAGTAGAAAATCAGCTTGGGCAAAAAATCAGGCGCTGTGTTGGGGAAGAAAACGGGGGTGAACCAAAACAGCATACCGAAAAGGGTGAGGGGAATTTTCATCCAGATAAGGTAAGGCCTGAACTTGCCCCAACGGGTACGTGTTCTGTCAACAATGGCGCTGATAAAGGTATCGTTGATAACATCCCACGCACCGGTAAACAGTGTGACAGCCGCATTGATTTTAAAGTCAATTCCGACAACGTCCCAGATAAATCTGTTTTGATATTTGCCGATTGAAAAGCTGTCGGCAAAGTCCTGGGCTATGTATGCAATGGTTTCCTTTGAACCTACATAACGCCGCCCTCGGTTAATAGGTCGGTTTGCTCTCTCTTCTTCAGCCATAACATACCTCCTTGCTTATTTTATGATTTAATTTTACTTGAAAACATGATTTTCGTCAAGAGGTTTAGATAAATAACATAATGTGTAAAAAAATCTGTTAACTTTTAATAATTGTATTGACATTTAATGTCAGTTTGATATAATGCAGGCGAACAATGAGTTCATAAATTTTGGTTCAAGAGGTGAGCCGATTTGAATGTAACAGTCAACAAACCTATTCCCGATAAATTTGCAGATGAGGTACAGAAGCTTTTTGCAAACGAAGCTTGCCTTTTTGCGGTTGTCGGGGATTTGAATTTGAAGGGCAGATATGCTGAATCTGTAGCTGTTTTCACTGCCGACAGGCTTGTAGCATTTGATGAATGCTGTGAAAATTCAAGTGAAACAGTGCTTTATTCCGACATTGAAAAAGCCGAGGTCAAGCGTTTTTACGGCAATGCTGTTTTTAAGGTGAAGCTTAAAAACGGCAAAAAGAAAATGCTTCTCAGGTTTTCTTATGCATCGGCAGAGGTTGCGGATGCGGCGGCAGTTTTTATTAACGCTGTCAACGACGGCTGTGAGTTGGAGCAGGAGCTTGAAACGGTTAAATCCGTTTATCACAAACAGCGTTGTTTCTGCCCCAAGTGCGGCAGAAAGCTGCCGAACCCCGAAGCTGAATGTATCAACTGCGCCGGTAAGGGCAAGCTTGTGTCAAAATTCGGTAAATATGTGATTCCCGAAAAGTTTTCCTTGCTTATTTGTATGATTCTTTCCGTGGCGGTAACCGCGCTTTCTCTGGTTCCGCCGTATATTACCAAAATTATGGTTGACGATGTTATTCCGGGCAAGGATTCTGCCATGCTTGTCAAGGTGCTTGCGGCTTTGCTTGGGGTTTACATTCTTCAGTATGTAATTACAGGTATCCGAGCCTACAAGCTCAGGCTTGCGGGTGACAGAATTACCCTCAACCTCAAAAAGGATATTTACGAAAAAGCCCAGTATCTTTCTTTGAGCTTTTATGACAAGATTTCAACCGGTTCGGTTATCAACCGAGTCAACTCCGATGCCAATGTTATTCAGTCATTCATTATGAAGGTGACCCAGGAGGCCATAGTTCAGGGCTTCACTCTTGTGGGCCTGATTGTGATTATGTTCGGTATGAGTTGGAAGCTTGCGCTGTTTTCGCTCATTCCCGTTCCCATTGTTGCCGTTGCAGGCAGACTGTTCGGCAAGGTCATCGGCCCCAAATATATGAGACTGTGGCGAAGAAGTGCATCAATTTCCACCGTTCTTGCCAACTCAATCCCCGGTGTAAGGGTTATCAAAGCCTTCACAAATGAAAAAGAAACAATCAAAAAGTTCGGACGCTACTGCGATGAATGGTATAAGGAAGACAGAAAGGTTGCCGTGCCTGCGGCAGTGTTCCCGTCTGTTATCACTTTCCTTGTAACCTGCGGCTCAATTGTTGTGTGGTTCCTAGGCGGTCAGATGGTTATTGGCGGCAGTGAAGAAATTTCACTCGGTCTTCTTGTTTCTTTTGTTTCCTATGCAAGTATGTTCTATACACCCATCAATTTCTTTGCAAATATGAGTGATACATATCAGAACACCCTTGCTTCTGCAGAAAAAATTCTTGACATCATCGATGCCGAGCCTGAGCACAACTTCGGTGAGGGCAATGTGCCTGAAAGAATCAAGGGCAAAATCGAATTCAGAAATGTAAACTTTGCTTTTGACCGTTCCAAAAAGGTGCTTTCAAACATCAATCTCACCATTGAACCCGGTGATATTGTGGGTATCGTGGGCACAACAGGTTCGGGTAAGTCAACTCTTATCAATCTTCTGATGAGATATTATGACGACTACGACGGAGAAATTCTGATTGACGGTGAAAATATCAAGAACATTGATATGGAATATTACCGAGATTCAATCGGATATGTTCAGCAGGAGCCTTTAATGTTCCGTGACACAATTTTTAACAACATTGCTTTCGGCAGCGGAAGAGTTCACGTTGAGCAGGTTATCCACGCCGCAGAGGTTGCAAATGCTCACGGATTTATTTCCAAGCTTCCCGATGCATACGATACAATGCTCGGCGAAAGGGGAGTGGGTCTTTCGGGCGGTGAAAGGCAGCGAGTTTCAATTGCAAGAGCGGTGCTCAAAAACCCCAGTATTCTTGTTTTTGACGAAGCAACCGCCGCCGTTGACTCCGAAACCGAGCATCTTATTCAGGGCGCTATCGAGCGTCTTATCAGCGGACGAACAACTCTTATGATTGCTCACCGACTTTCAACCCTTCGCAAGGCAAACAAAATTGTGGTTGTTGATAAGGGTGAAATCATTGAATGCGGCACTCCTGAGGAGCTTCTCAAGATGAAGGGCAAGTACTATAAGCTTGTTGAAATTCAGTCTATGGGTGAACAGCTTCAGAAGCGCAAGGCAGAAGAAAATTTTGAGTGAGGTGAATAATTGTGCCGAGATATATAGAAGGTCCCGAAATCAGAATTACGGAAAACGACAAGGTGTTCGTTGACGTGGAGTTTTATACCGGCGAAAAATTCACCGAGCTTGAGCTTCACCGAATGTTTCCTATAACAGGTCTTGATAAATACATTTCTCTGCTTGATTCAAGCGGCAACGAAGTTGCGGTTATCCGCAACATCAATGACCTTATGCCCGAATCAAAGGCAGTGGTTGAAAGGTGCCTGACGGAGTATTATATGATGCCGAGAATCACCCGATTCATCAGGATGAGCGAAAAGTTCAAAATCTGGATGTGGACTGCGGAAACCGACAAGGGCATCTGCACCTTTGAAATCCGCAACCATCTCACGGCAATCAAGCCGCTGTATGACGGCAGAGTTTTAATCAAAGATGCCAATGACAACCGCTATGAAATTCCCGATGTAAGTAAACTTGATAAAAAGAGCATAAAGATGATTATGCCCAAACTTTAATTGAATGGAGAAGAATAATGAAGCTTTTAATTGCTATTGTTAATAATGATGACAGCGCTGTTGTTTCTTCAGCGCTCACAAGAGAGGGCTTTACCGTGACCAAGCTTTCCACCACAGGCGGATTTCTGATGGTGGGCAACACAACCTTCCTCATCGGTGCAGACGACGATAAGGTTGCAAAAGCCAAAGAAATTATCAAAGAGCGTTCACAAAAAAGAACAGTTACCACCACAACTGCAACAGGCTACGGTACAGGTCTTCGCGAGGATGATTTTGCAAGCGAAGTGCCAATCGGCGGTGCAATTGTTTTCACCGTAAATGTGGAAGATGTAGACAAATATTGATATCTGCGGATAAGGATTTAATAAACATATTTTGAAAAAGTGTCGACAATTTTGTTGACACTTTTTGCTTATTGTGGTAAACTTACCAGGTGATTTTATTAGGAGGGTAATAAAAATGAAAAAAGTTTCAA
>JAGBHX010000039.1 GCA_017935265.1 Clostridia bacterium
GAATAATTCAGTTGTTCCTCAGGCGAGAGCTGCTCTTGACCAGTTCAAGATGGAAGCTGCAAGAGAAGTTGGCGTTAACCTTAAGCAGGGTTATAACGGCGACCTCACTTCCAAGGAAGCCGGCTCTGTAGGCGGTCAGATGGTTAAGAAGATGATCGAGGCTTATGAGAACGGTATGAAATAAGTAACCGCAAAATTCAAGAGGGGGCGGCGCATTGGCGCTGCCCCTTCCGCTGATTTTGGGGTGAACTGCATATTCCTGCTGCATGGAGCGGTCAAGGGTCTGCGATTCGTTGAGAACGTCTTTAGCGATGCTTGCGGCAGTTTGGGTGACGTCTTCCCAGCTGAGCTCACGGCTGTTGGCAATAAAATCAAAAAGAGCCGTTAACCGTGAGGTCAACTGCTCTCTGCTGAAATTGCTGTTTGATTTTTTAAGAATTCTGCCTGCCAGGCGGTCAACCGCCTTTTCGTCAAGTTTGACGCTGTTCGTGAGCTTAAAACGTTCATCAACAAGCTTCATTACTTCCTGGTACTCTTTTGTGTCAAGAATATAATTGCTTGCTTCTTCGGAGATTGAAAGTTCACGCTTGGTAGATTTTAAAGATTCCTCTTTATCACCGAGCTTGCTATGTTCATCACTTCCTGAGGAGTCAGATTGAAGTCCTTGTCTTCCAAAGTCTGAACTATTTCCAACACCATATCCTCGGTCTTCATCATCGAACAAATCCCAAGTGTCTGTTCTTCCGTCAAACCTAAGTTCTTCAGAATAGTTATGAAGCGACTCATTTGTTTCCTTGTGTGCTCGTTCATATTCTGCTTTCAACTCCTTAACTCTTGACCAATTACCCCTTGCAAGCTCAACATATCCGTCTTCGGTAGCTTCAAGCAATACAAAACTGCCTTTACTGCTGACAATGTTCACATCACCGACTTTGGTATTAGCCTTATATCGCCAGTTCATTGCAAGAGAATCGAATTCATTATAATAACTGCTTTTATTATAACTCTTTTTCTTGCCGCTTGCAACTGTTCTTTTTGTAGCATACCTGATATCTTCTTGCTTTTCGTTGAAGCGTTCTGACAGAGGAACAACGTTGCCGTTATTGTCATAGGTGACAGGGTCGGAGGATTTGACTTGCGTGTTATCCAAAGCTATGTACGTTTTTGTTTTTCTGCCAAAACTTCCAACGTCTTCTTCAATTATAACGCCGTCATAACCGTTATTCTTCAGATATTCGGTGATAGCTGTTTTTGCTTCGAGTGCAAGCTCATCAACAGCCGCAGTCCATTCTTCGATTAATGAATCCTCTCTGTCATAAATCTCATTGAAACCTTTGTCTTTGTAGATATCGCTTCGAGGCTCGTCAGGGTGAGCCTTTCGATATTCAATCAAATAGTTCTGCAAATCTTTTCCTGCTTGCTCAACTCTTGATTTATAATCGCTGTTAGCTTCTTTAATCTTATCCTGAACAGTGGTTACCGTTTCAGCATCTTTCAGCTCACGCATAAGGCTTTCACGGTTATGCACAACCATAGGCTTTTCAATTTTTGCATAAAGCGGCATTTGTTTTTGACCCTTCAATCCGATATTGGAATCTGTAGGCTTCATAAAAATGCCGAACGGTGTTTCATAATCGCCAGTGCCTGCACCCTTATGATTGGTATCAAAAACAGTAAAATCATTTTCTGTCTGATGAAACAGTTTGTACGTATACCCTGTAGCCTTTGCCGCTTCATCAACCATCTTCTGTGCAGTTTCCATATCTCCGTTGTTTACTGCGGTCATATAGTCTGCATCTCGCTTAGTTGAATAACGGATATCGGGATTGCTCTTATCAAACGTACCGATATTGTCTGTTGCAGATTTGATTTGCGTAGGCTCATAGACAACAGTTTCTGTTGGAGTTATAACTCCGTCATAGTTTGTGCCGTTGACGCTGTTGAACAAAGAGATTGCTTCAGCCAAATCGCCGATTGCCGTTGCGTTAACGTCTTGCAGTACGGCAAAAGCATCGTCTTTATAGATGATACCGATGATTTCGGATATATCTTCTGTTCCGTAGTTCCAGATGTCATAATCCTCGTTCTCGGCAACTGCTTCAAGAAAACTGCGGAGCTGGTTCTTTGTGAGCTTGTTCTTGCCGGGTTCAAGAGGATTCTTGACGTCAAGATAAACTGCCATTGCGTTGCCGTATTGCCCTGCGTGGCTCTCGCTGTCGGTGAAATAGAAGCCTTTTCCGTAATAGCCGTATGATTTGGCTTTCTTCTTGTCAAACGCCGTGAAGCTGCTCTGTGTGCCGTGATACATCACCTTTGGCGTGCCGTCAGGGTTTACGATTTTACTCGCAGGGTTAGGAGTAAAGTTTTTGTCATTCTGCTTGACAAATGCAAATAAATCTGCTACAGTTTTGATAGCAACAGTTTGGTTCGATACGGCTAAGGATTTTCCTGAACCGGTTACACCATACTGTTGCTTTTCTATTGTCTGAAGCTGATAAGATCTTTTGTTTGTATTATCGGAATTCGGGTCAAACATCTCTTCCACATAAAGCTTCAGCACTTCCTGTCCATTACCGATATCGGCAACTGCATAGAATGTGTGCATAAGCAAAGAGTTATCTGATTTCTTAGGGTCAATTCCGTGGCTTTCAAGTAACACCGATTTTTCAATGATATCTCTTATATATTTAACATACGGCCTTGCGTTTATATTTTGAGCTTTTTTATGATTGAATGTTTCGTTAAAAAATATTCGTGATATGTTAATATCCCAACCTGTATCATTGTTTGCTACCAACCCCTTTGAGGAGTCTGCTTTGTCCGCTACAGCAACAGGCGTTATATCACCCTCACGCCAATCGCCGAACCACGCTCTGAAGAAAGGCGATTTTGCGCCGAGCTCATTCCAATACTTCTTTGCAAACGCAGAAAGACTGTTAAGCTCCGCAGAGGAAAGTGCATTTATGCTCTTTCTGCCGATTGATTGAGCTGCATTAACATCGCTCTTTGTAATAACGTTATGCTTCGTACTTTTCACCGCTTCGGCGGTGTTTTTTGTTTTTGTGGGATTATCGGCTTTCTTTGCCGCCAGCTCGTCAAGCACGTCGAGGAACATATTATTCAGCTTTTCAAGAGAAGCAACGTCATCTTGCAAGGCCTTGATTTCGTCATATTTACCCGATGCCACAAGCTTATTGATGATATTCTTGATATCGGAAAGAAGCTTCTGAATGTGGTTCACAAGCTTCTTTGCAAGGCTTTGGTTTTCGGTTGCAAAATCCTTAACTGCACGCTTGTTTGTGAACGCATCAAAAAGTGAATCGGCAACAAGCTCGTTTGGTACAACAGAGGTAAACTCTGTATTGCATTTTTCTTTATGTTAATGTAGAATTAAAATGTTACGGAAGGAGGAAAGAGAATGCAGGCTTTTATGAGAGTTATCTCATTACTTATTGCTGCACTTATGCAGTTTGCGGGTTTGCCGTTTGCGTTAAACGGTGTAACGCCCGAACCGATTGATTTTGATGACGGCGGCGACCCCGTTATTGTTGAGGACGGCGGAGATACGTATTACACTTTTACAACGGGCGGCGGAATTGATATCAGAAAGATTACCGCTTACAATGATACAACACTGATTGAGCAAAAAACGGTTTATTGGGCAGGCAATGACGGAATAACAGGCTCAATATGGGCGCCTGAAATTCATAAAATAGGTGACAGGTGGTATATCGTTGCCTGTGCGGAATTCAACGAGGATGCCGTGCCAAAGGGAACAATGCCCGAAAGAAACTCCGAAGAACCGCATTCCGATTATTACCGCTACGGCTTTGTGCTTGAAAGCAAAACCGAAGATATATTCGGCGAATATGAATTCAAAGCATATCTTGCTCCCGACGGACTTAATAATATCGACGGCACGTACCTGCAAAAGGATGGAAAGCTTTATTACGTTTGCTCGGCTTACGTTGACGTTGCTCACCAGTGTATTTACATAGCAGAAATGGAAAATCCTTATACTCTCAAAACCGACGAAAACGGCAAAAACAATGCCGTTATGCTTTCAAGGCCGCAAAGAAGCTGGGAAAAACACGGTTGGTGGGTCAACGAGGGACCTGCCGTGCTTTATAAAAATGATGCGGTTTATATCGTCTATTCCGCAAGCGGTTACAGCTCGGGCGAATATTGTCTGGGTATGCTGACGCTTAAAGGCGACAACGTTATGAAAAAATCATCGTGGTCAAAAAGCTTGGGAAAAGTTTTCGGCAAGGGTAACGGACTTTATCACACGGGTCACTGCAGTTTTCTTTACCGTGAAAACGGCGATATCTATATGGTTTATCATGCAACCGATAACCCTGATTTTTCAGCAAAACGCAGATGCACTTATATCAAAAAGCTTGAGTTTCTGGGCGATTATCCGCTGTTAAATGATGATTTGTCAAACTAAGTGCAACACTTTTTGATAGAATCATCAAATAAATCCAGCGGTTTTTGGTAATTTAAAACTTTCTTGGGCCTGGCGTTAATCAACGCCAGGTTCTTTTTTAATGTAGCAGGACTGACACGGGAA
>JAGBHX010000040.1 GCA_017935265.1 Clostridia bacterium
CTGCAAGCACGTGATAAACGTTTGCTGTACCCTGGTTAAGAACATCAGAACGCTTAGCTGTTGCAGGGGAACCGTCAGCCAATTCGTAGGTATATGTTTCTTCTGTCGCTGTAATGGCTTTTTCCATTTTTTCAACCTGGTTGTTGAGGTTATTAGCAACTGCTGTGTAATCTTTATTACCGTCTGCAGGGTAAAGAAGTCTTGCGGCAACATCAATGACTTTATTGTGATATGATGTCCACTCTGCTTCTGTGAAATATTCCTCCTGCAAATACTGGCTCTTTTTTATTGCATTTTCATAAGCTTCACGAAGAGGAGATTTATCAACAAAATTACATGCGAGATAGCATGAAGAATAACCATTTCTGCCTTCAAAACCAACATTACTGTGAGCCGTTAAAACGATTGTCTGCGTTCCCGTTGTTTTTGTGTCAAATCCAGCATTTATTTTAGCAACCTGACGAGCACCGTTCTGACCACCCCAAATTTCCGGGAGATAATCTTGTCTGGCAATCTCTGTACCCGTTCCACCGTACCATTTAACATTCAGATCCATGCCATGATTATAACCATAACCATTTGCCTTACTATTTCTATCTGTATTATTCGCATCAATACCTGCATAAAGATTGGGAACTTGATTAAGATTTGTATATCGGCTTGAGTCAACATAAATTGTTCCTTTACCACCGGTAGAATAAGTAACACTGGCATTTTTTTCCCAGAAACCCGAACCACCAATTAGCCCGGTATTGTAAAGAGCCGAAAAATTAGCATCTGTTTCGGAACCAGCAGTAGGAGCAATAGAAGATCTATCTGCCAGCCAGTTGCTTATATATGCACCATAAGTGTCCCAATTAACACCGTTATCTTCATTGTTTGTTGCTGTACCGGAGGCTGTGCCACTGATTACATACGCTCTTGAATCAACCGAGTGAGCACCAACAATCCACGCGGTTGTTGTAACAACACATTCACGCGAACCTTGATAACCAGCACCTGCTGTAGAAGAAATAACACCATTGTCATGTTGAGAACCGTCGGAATTATAACCTTTGAGCAGAGAAGGATAACAGCAAGAATATGCTGTTGCTTTCATAGTCTGGCCTGATGCGGTAACATACTCTGCTGTCCACTCAAGATATGCAGTGGAGTAAGACGAAATTTTACCGGTCATTGTGGTTGAAAGGGAGTTAGTCTGTGAACTGCTGCTAACCAGTGAAACAGAGACATTACCTCCGCCAAACTCACTCATTTGTCGACAGGAAATGCTTACACTGGTAGCGTTTTTGGCATGGAAGTAAATATTTCCTTTTTCCTGCTCACCATTGGCATTAAGTTTACCATCATCCTCGTTCAAGCGGTCAACATAATACTGAAGAGTATAGGGATATGATGAATCGCCGCTATTCGCAATAGGGTTGATGTAAATAACCTCGGGAACATAGAAATAAACCAACGGAGCAGAGCCTTCACGGATTGCCTTTTTGCAGGTTTCTGTATATGTTTTAAGGTTTTGAAGAGTGGACTCCTCGTAGTGGTCTGTAGGGTCAGCCAACCTTTCACCTGCTGCTCTGAGGTTGTTGTAGTAATATTCAACATAGTTGCCTGCCTGACCGGAGGCAAATTTCTGAAGATTCTGATAATCAACATATGTGCACAATGCACTGTTATAACCCTCACGGAGATCCGCCTGGTTCCATGTGGTTGTGTGGAAGCCAACGTTGGAATATACAAACATACGATGGTCGGACATGCCACGGTCGCGGGTAACACGGCTTTCAAAATTTACAAATTTGAGACCGTTCGAAATCGCACCGTTGATGGTGTAAAGACCTCGGGTACAGGAATTCGTATTACTGTTGTCAAAGTTGCCCGTGTCAACACCGAGAACGGAGTATCCGTTGGCGGAGGCGGTGCCTGCTTCGGTGGCTACATAGATATTCGTAACGTTATTCTGACGGTCGGCAGACTTTGCGTAAAGCTGAAGCCAACCGACCCTGAAGTTGGGAATGTCTTTGTAGTTTGAATAGCGTGATGTATCAACAAGAAGATATGCCACACCTGTCATATGATTTTCAACAGTGGTGTGATTGTCTGAAAAGCCGCGACGAAGCTTGCCCTGAGCATTAGGGCTGTCATAAGAGCCAACGGTAATATCGCCGTCAGAAGCTTCTGTGCGGTGAACGGTTGAAACCTCAACAGTACCCCAACCTTCTGCAGCACCGCCGCAGGAGGTTTCATCAAAGGTCTGAGCCGCAACACCGCCGCCTGTTTTTTCAGGGAAGTAGCTTGAATTCAGCTTAAAAAGATCTGTGCCACCCACAACAGTGTAGCCTGTTGAACTGTTCATCTGACCTACAAAGCCGTGAAGGGGGTCAAGCTTTGTATTGCCCGATGTGTCGGTGATTGCAGAATATGCGTTACCGCCGGAGACCTTGTGGCCACCGGTGATAAAGTTATACTGATGTGATGTTGCGTCGTCGTTCTGGTGACGGGCAGCAAGAGTTACACCTGCCTGGTCATTGGGGGTTGCATAAATGCCTGTATATGCGAAGGCATAATGCATCGTGTCGCCCGTGTGCTTAGTCTTATAGGCGACAACCCACTCTATGATATATACTCCGCCCTCAGTCCAGTCAGAAAGAGAACCGGAGGAAATTGGATAATCAAGTGTACCGCTTGATACTGTAGCAATTTGAGTTCCCTTAGTGCGAGATGCCGTGCCGTTTGCCATTTCGGCATACTCGGAAACAGTTACGGAGTTGATTTTAAGTTTACCGACAGGTACCTGAGTCCTATTTGCATCACGCTTATAGGCATTGTTGACATAAAGAGATACTTCGGTAACGTCATCGTTTTTAAAATAAACTTTACCGATTGCGTCAACAGGGCTGGTTACACTGCCTGTGTGATAGTCAAAGTTTTCGTAATGCTGAAAATCATTTGCTCCCGATTTAAGATAAATGGTTTCTGTTGCATAGAAGGTCTGCTCGGAAAGGTATGCACCTGCCTCTGCAGTTTCAACGTCAACATATGCATCTGCGTCGATTTTTAACAAATCGGGGTCGAAGATGAAAAATGTTGTGGCAACGAGAACGAGCGCAAGCAAAAGGCTCAGACCTCGTTTAAATAATTTTTTTATCATAATTATGACCTCCCTATAGTCACCGCCACGCTTTGCTCGCCTTTTGGCCTGACCAACCTAATCCTCGGGCAAATTGTAACGTTCTGAAATATTGCATAGGTATCCTATTACACCTATAGTTGTAATTCATCATAACATTATTTTTCAAGTCCGTCAACAGTTTTTTACACATTCTTGTCAAATTTTTTCACATATTTTGCACACGGCAGAATTTGGCTCTATATATTGTGTTTCGGTAGTTTTAAAACCACATTTGCACAGGTTTTGAACAGGGGAGAGGGTAAGTCGGAATTATGCAGAGAATGTAACAAAAAAAGAGAGCCGAAGCTCTCTTAAAAATACTTATCATTTTTCCACTTCTTCGGATTTTCTTCAATATACTGTATGTGTTGAAAAAAATCTTCTTCATTTCTTATAATGTGGTCATAATACGAGCGCTGCCATATACTGTAACCAATTTCCTTGGTAACAAGCGTTTTAAATGAACGCACTATGCTTGGTATTGTAGGGGTCGATGCCCACATCGACCCATCTAAAACAATCATAAAATGAATGTGGTTCGGCATAATTATATATTTCTGCACACCGCACATTGTTTTTATATATTTTTCCGCAATTTTACCAATCGGGCTGAGTATTATTTTGCCGTAATCTTCTGTATTGGGTCGATGTGGGCATCGACCCCTACAATACTGCACCTTTTCACCCAAAATATGTTCACGATTCTTAACACATACCGTTACGAAATATGCTCCCGGTTGGCTGTAATCATAGCACGGCAGGCGATTTCTTTTTCTTTCTTCCATCAATCCTGCAACGCTTTGGCGATTTTGGCGAGGTCGTCGTTGTTGAAAAACTCAATTTCAATTGTTTTAGCGGTTTCCTTAACCTTAACCTTTCTGCCCGTTGCCTTGGAAATGGCAAGCTCAACCTCATCAAAATATGTGTCGCGCTTTTTTGGGGTTTTAGGTTTTATTTCTTTTTTAGAATTTTGTGCCATTTTTTCAATTTCGCGCACGGAAAGACCCTTGGCAACAATCAGCTTTGCGACCTCGAGCATCTGCGCTTCGCTTTCAAAGCTGAGCAAAGCTCTTGCGTGGCCGGGGGAGAGCTGTTTGTTTTCTACCATTGTCTGAATATCATCGGGAAGCTTCAGCAAACGCAGTGCATTTGCCACAGCGGGGCGGGATTTGCCCACCTTCTGCGCGGCTTCGTCCTGAGTGATAGAAAGCTTTTCCATCATAAATTTATATCCCAACGCTTCTTCAAGGGGGTTCAGATCCTCACGCTGGAGGTTTTCAACCATAGCAAGCTCAACGGTTTCGCTGTCAGTCAAATCCTTGATAACAACGGGAACCTCGGTAAGCCCTGCAATTCTTGCGGCACGCCAACGGCGTTCACCGGCAACAAGCTGATAGCCGCCGTCTTTAATCGGGCGCACAAGCAACGGCTGAATCACACCGTGGGTTGCAATGCTGTCGGCAAGCTCGCTCAGAGCCGCCTCGTCAAAAATCTTTCTCGGCTGCTCACGGTTGGGCTCAATTTCCATTATTTTAAGCTTTACGGGGGTCTGTGATGACTCCTCAACTGAATTGTCGGCAAACAGAGCGTCAAGACCTCTGCCTAATCCGCCTTTTTTAACTGCCATAATTTACACACTCTTTCTTATAAATTCTTCTGCAAGGTCGTTGTACGCATGGGCGCCCCTTGAATTTTTGTCATAATACATAACAGGCTGACCGTAGCTGGGAGCCTCGGAAAGCTTGACGTTACGGGGAATTGGGGTTGAATACACCTTTTTGGGGAAGAAGCGTTTAAGCTCCTCAACAACCTGATTGGTGAGATTGAGTCTGCCGTCATACATTGTGAGCAGAACGCCCTCAATTTCAATCATCGGGTTATAAAGGCGCTTGACCTGGCGAATGGTTGCCATAAGCTGTGAAAGACCCTCAAGAGCGTAATATTCACACTGAATGGGCACAAGCACGGTATCCGCCGCACAAAGGGCATTGAGGGTAATCAAGCCCAGAGAGGGGGGACAGTCCATAAAAATAAAGTCATATTCGCCTTTTACAAGTGCAAGAGCCGTTTTGAGGCTGGATTCACGGCGGTTAGCGTCCACCAATTCAAGCTCCGCGCCTGCAAGGTTCATATTTGCAGGAAGCACGTCCACACCGTCAAACTCGGTTTTGTGAATAACCTCGCGTGCAGGCGTGCCGTTGATAATAACATCATAAGAGGATTTTTCAAGCTCACGCTTATTAAGACCCATTCCGCTGGTGGCATTTCCCTGGGGGTCAATGTCCACAAGAAGCACTTTTTTGCCCTTTGCACCCACAGCGGCGGCCAGATTTACGGCAGATGTGGTCTTTCCCACGCCGCCCTTCTGGTTTACAACTGCAATAATTTTTCCCATATATATCAGTTCCTTTGTTTTCAATTACCTGTCAATTATACATTCAGCCGTGATTTTTGTCAATGTTTCACGTGAAACAACATATAAGTTGGCGACTGTTGTCAACTTTATTTCGGTATTCTCACAACATACTCTACAAAACCGTCCGTTTCTCTGTGGGCAGAAATCGCATCAATGCCGCTTTTTCGTATGGTTGCAACAGCACGGTCAAGGGTGTTTATTATAATTTTAACGTCGCGGAAAGCTCTTTTTGCTTTTTTGTGCGGCTTTTCCTGCGGCTGAGCAGGAGCTTTTTCAATAAGGCCGTCCACAAGAAGCTCGGTTTCGGCAACATTGAGCCGATTTGAAACAACAGCTTCAACAACACTGCTCATCAGCTCAAAGTCCGTCAGGCGGAGAACCGCCCTTGCGTGGCGCTCGGTGAGGCCGCCTGATACAATGCGTTTTTGAATTTCGGCAGGCAGCTTCAACAGCCTGAGCTTGTTTGAAACGGCAGAAGGGGACTTGCCAAGCTTTTTTGCAATTTTTTCTCTGTCCATACCAAAATCCCGTGAAAGCTTTGCAATTGCAGTGGCTTCCTCAAAAAAGTGCAAATCCTGCCGCTGCAGGTTTTCAATAACCGCAAGCACTGCGGATTTTTCTTCGCTGACGGAAACCACAATTGCAGGGATTGCGGCAAGGCCTGCCATTTTAGAGGCTCTGAGCCGCCGTTCGCCTGCAATGAGCTCAAATTTGCCGTTGCCGAGCTCTCTGACGGTTATGGGCTGGAGCAGACCGTTTTGATAGATGCTCTGCGCCAGCTCCTCCAAATCACCCCACTCAAAGGTTTTGCGCGGCTGGTGTGGATTGGCGCAAATGCTGTTGACGGGGATTTCCACCACCTCGCCGCACCGTTTTAATTTTTCGCTGAATTTAACCATTGACATTTTCCTTTCAAAATAAAAGCTGTATGCTACCTTGAAGGTAACACACAGCCGAAAGGATGTCCAGATATTTTCATCGGGGAATTTCGCCCGAAAAAGACTTATGCAAGAGGCTTTTTGGCAATTTGTGCCGATGGCCTCGGATATTTTGACGGAGTTTGCGAAATCTTTTTAACGCAGAGAATGCTTCTTTCGCCGCAGTCAAAGAGATTAAACTCCTTTGCAGAATGAACCTGACCGCCGAGAATTTTGATTGCACCCTTAGCAACGCTCAATTCATCAGAAGCCTTTGCACCTTTCATTGCGGCGAAAAGTCCGCCAACCTTGAGTAAGGGAAGGCAATATTCCGAAAGGGTCTGCATATTTGCAACTGCTCTTGCGGTGACAAAATCATATTTTTCGCGGAAAGCAGGATTTTTGCCTGCTTCTTCTGCGCGTGAATGCACAACGTTTGCTTTAAGTCCCAACGCATCCACAACACTCTGCACAAACACAAGGCGCTTGTTGGTGGAATCCATAAGGGTAATTTTGAGATCAGGGCGGGCAATAAGAAGCACAACGCCGGGGAAGCCTGCACCCGTGCCAACGTCAATAAGCTTTGCGCCCTGTGGAATTTCAACCTCTTTTAAAAGTGAAAGGCAGTCGCAGAAATGCTTTGTAACAATCTCATCCGGCTCGGTAATTGCCGTGAGATTGAGGGTTTTGTTTGTTTCCACAAGCATTTCGGCATATTTATCAAAACGGTCAAGGCTTTCGGAAGAAAGCTCAATTCCGATTTCTGCCGCCTTCGATTTAAGAAAATCCTTGTCAATCATCATTTGCCCTCCTTTTCAAGGTAAATCAGCAACACGGAAATATCCGCAGGGCTGACACCGGAGATTCTTGAAGCCTGGCCGACACTCTTGGGTCGGATTTTATTGAGCTTTTCTCTTGCTTCAAGACGAAGGCCGATAATAGAGTCGTAGTCAATATCAGCAGGAAGAGTTCGCACTTCAAGACGGTGCATTTCATCAACCTGAGCCTTCTGGCGTTTTATGTAGCCCTCATATTTTATGTCAATCTCAACCTGCTCAAAAATTTCATAGGGCAGGTCGGGGCGTGTAGTGTCGAATTCTGTAAGCAAATCGTAATTTACCTGAGGACGTTTAATCAGCTCTGCAAAACGCACGCCTGTGGTTATGGGAGATGTTTCACGTGAAACAAGAAGCTCGTTGAGCTTGTCGCAAGGGCTAATGACAACTCTTTCTGCGCGCTTACGCTCTGCTTCAATCAATTCAAGCTTGTGAAGATATTTGTTATACCTCTCTTCGCTTATAAGACCAAGCTCATAGCCGAGGGGAGTGAGTCGGCGGTCAGCATTGTCCTGACGGAGAAGAAGACGGTATTCTGAACGCGAGGTCATCATTCTGTAAGGGTCAGAGCAGCCTTTTGTAACAAGGTCGTCAATCAGCGTGCCGATATAAGACCCTGAGCGTTCAAGAATAACCGGCTCCTTGCCCTGAACCTTTCTTGCGGCGTTGATACCTGCCACAAGGCCCTGGGCAGCGGCTTCTTCATATCCGCTTGAACCGTTAAACTGACCTGCACCAAAAAGTCCGCTGTGCTCCTTAAATTCAAGGGTGGCATCAAGGGCGGTGGGGTCAACGCAGTCATATTCAATAGCATA
>JAGBHX010000041.1 GCA_017935265.1 Clostridia bacterium
CCACTATTTCCCTGATTTGGTTTTCAGTCATAATAACCCTCCTTAATCGTACTGCCCTGCAACTTTTTTGCAAAACATAATGTAAACACAACTGCTAAGACGGTTAAGTGCCTCAACTATGTCGGGTCGGGTGACTTTTCCGTCCTGAGTGAAGGCTGTTACTGCAAGAAGCTCGGCTTCTCTGATAAACGTTCGCACGTTGTTAAGAGCAACACAGACCTCCCCCATTGAATAATGAGGAACTGAGTGCTCAATGCCGAACTCTTCTGTCAGGTGATGAGAAACATATCTCAATCGCTGAGAGTTCATACCTAACAGCTTGATTTCGGGTACGGTCTCATCCTTAACCTCGCAAGCAAGAAGAAGCTGAACAAAGCTCAGCACTTCGTCAAGGTCGCGGGCAATGTTGCCATACCCTGCATTTTCAACAGTTACCTGCGTCTGCATAATCAACGCTTCAAGTGAATCAAACCTACCTCGCAAGAGAATACGCGGATGGTCTTTCTTAACGAGAAGATTTTCTCTGAGGTGAGTCATATATTCAGGCTTTTCAGAATAACCTGCGCCTGTTTCAAAATCTATGAAACGGCGACTGCCCGACTTCTTTATCGGAGTATAACTCATAACACCCTTGCCGAAGCTTCCGCCGGAAGCAGAAGTATCTTCAAAAACAAGCTCAAGAGAATTGAATTTAAGATATTCCTTGGCAAGAGGAGTGATAAACGTCCCTTTTTTAACACGGACTTTATTATCACAAAGCTTAAACTTGCCGCTTCTTAAATCAGCTTCTGTGAGAATTTCCAAAGCGTATCCTCCTTTCTTCATAATTTACAAGGTAATTTCACAGCGGCAACTGCCGGACTTCCCTAAAAATTACTGACGGTCGCAGTTATCAAGTGAGGGAAGAATGAATTCAACTTCGCTGTGGGGACGGGGAATAACGTGAACAGAAACGAGTTCGCCAACTCTTGAAGCTGCTGCTGCGCCTGCGTCTGTTGCAGCCTTAACTGCACCAACATCGCCTCTTACCATAACGGTTACAAGACCGCCGCCAACGTGTACCTTACCGATAAGGTTAACGTTTGCCGCCTTAACCATTGCGTCGGCTGCTTCAATTGAGCCTACGAGTCCTTTTGTTTCGATCATTCCGAGTGCCTGTAATGTTGCCATGAGAATTCCTCCTAAAATAAAATTCTTTATTTATTGAAAAGGCTTTTGCCTTAACAAGCTTAGTTTGATGCCAAACGGCGTAAAATTTCTTTGGTTATTGCTTCAACATCGTTTGGGGAAATTTCAGATGAAGATGCTTTAACTTCTTCTTTTTTTGGCTGAACGGGAGCAGAAACGGGTTCGCATGATTTGGCGTGAACCTTACTGCGTTTGATATATTCATCGTAGCCTGCGTTAATTGCTTCGTTAAACGAGCCGCCGTAAACAGGCTTTGACTTTGCTGTGACATTAGCACTTACACAAGACTGTGCAGGTGCGGGGTTGTTGCCTCTTAAATCATCAAGCTCTTTTGCACCGAAAGCAACACGGCGGATATTGATGAGGTTGAGAGGTGTAATATTATCGGAAGTTGCACTGCCGCCGACAGCACCGCAGCCGAGAGTGAGCGCAGGAGCAAGATTTGTGGTTGCACCCACACCGCCCAATGCACCGGGGGTGTTGACAAGAAGCCTTGAAACAGGCTTTTGCAATGCAAATTCGCGGATAACATTTTTATCCTGAGAATGGATAGTCATAGTATGACCGACGCCCTCGTTATAGAGGATTTCCATACATCTTTCGCAAGCTTCTTCCCAATTGTTTTCGGTGTAGAAAGCGAGAATGGGACAAAGCTTTTCTCTTGAATAAGGGTTGGTTTTGCTGACTTCAGTCTGTTCAGAAACGAGAACTCTTGTTCCCTCGGGAATTGAAATTCCTGCCATTTCGGCAATGACCTGAGCGCTCTTGCCAACAATTTTGGGGTTCATTGTGCCGTTTGCCCTGAGAATGAAGCGTGAGACCTTAAGGCTTTCTTCTTCATTGAGGAAATAACCGCCCTGACGCTTGACCTCAGCAACAACCTTGTCTTTTATGCAATGTTCGGTAACAATGCTTTGCTCCGAGGCACAGATTGTTCCGTTGTCAAAGGTTTTGCTGTCAAAAATTCGTTTAACCGCCATTGGAATATCAGCAGTTTTTTCTATGTATGCAGGGCCGTTTCCCGGACCCACACCGATTGCGGGATTGCCCGATGAATAAGCAGCTCTGACCATGGCCTCACCGCCTGTGGCAAGTATAACACCGATGTCTCTGTGCTTGAGAAGGGTGTTTGTTGCATCAATTGTAGTGAGCGCAATGGACTGAACAACGTTGTCGGGAGCCCCTGCCCTTTTGGCCGCTGCCTGAATAATTCTGACAGTTTCAAGAATACAGTTCTTTGCGTTGGGGTGCGGACTGATAACAATGGCATTACCAGCCTTGATAGAAATAATTGATTTATACATTGTGGTTGAGGTTGGGTTTGTTGAGGGAATAAGTGCCGCAACAACACCCATCGGAACACCAACTTCAATTATTCCGTCACCGTTGTCTTCTTTGATAATGCCGACTGTTTTCATATTTTTGCAGTAATCATATGTGATTGTACTGCCGAGAAGATTTTTCAGCACCTTGTCTTCCCACACACCGAAACCGGTTTCTTCAACTGCCATCTTAGCAAGGGTCTGAGCATTTGCGGCACAGTCCTTGGCAATTTCACAAATAATACGGTCAATCTGCTCCTGAGAGAGCTTTGAAAGCTCCTTCTGTGCCTTTTTGGCATTGGCTACAAGGTCACGGACTTCCTGAATTGACTGCAAATCTCTGTCTAAAGTCATACCGCATTCTCCTTAACGTAATCTATGGGTTTGTCAGCAATTTTACAAATTCTGTCAGCAAAGGCTTCACAAGCCGCTTTGCAGGCTGACTGCTCACCAGTGAGCAAAGCACCCGCAAAGTTGGTTTCTGACGGTGGACCGTAGAAAACCTTAAGCTCAACCTCGGCAATTTTAAGCGCATCATCTATACCGCATATTGCCTCTGACGGCGGTGCTATGAGATATGCCATTGACGTTCCCTCAGCAACTCCTGCCTGCTCAGAAAGATATGAGCCTGTTCTCGAAATACAGTGGGCAAAATACGCTATTGAATCATCATTGTTTGCGCTGTAAAATGCTGCATCATTTTCTATATAGCTTACTGCGGCATTGACTCCGCTTGTAACCTCTGCAGGGTCGGGAGCACCCAAGATACCTATAAATTCACCTGCAAGGGCGGTTGAAGCGTTGGAAGAGCCTGCATACATACTTCTTGCATACACAACACAACAGTTAGCTTTTTTGGTGGCTTCATCAAGAGCGGCATAAGAAACATCGTCACAATCGGTGGTGATAATACCGAGACTGTGAACATCTTTTGGAGCATTGAGCGAATCTAAAAGAGCCTTATCAGCATTGGGAATAATCTGCACGCTCAATACTGTTGTTTTTAATCTGTCGCCTCTCACTGCGCCGCCTCCTATTTTTTAAGATTAACTCCGCTTGCCTTGTTTTTCATAATCAAATCAATTACTTCTGAAAGGTAAGCACCTGCTTCAACAGCAGTAATACCGCCTGAATGAATATTTGAAACAACCGTTCTGTTGGCTTCAGGCATACCAACCTTTGAACCGTAAGTGATATATGCACTCATACTTTCTGCTGTGCCGAGACCGGGTCTTTCGCCGATAAGAATACAGGTTACCTTTGAGCCGATAATCTCACAGGCGTGGTCCATACAGCCTACTCTGCCGAACTTAACGAAGAACGGAGTGCCGACACTGTATCCGAGTGCCTTAACACCGTCGATAACTGCCGGGAGTACATTTTCTACATTAGCTTCGATTGCTTTAGAGCTCAGACCGTCAGAAATAATAAACTGAACATCGGGGTTAGGAGCGCAGGCTGATTTGATAGCAGAAGCCGTTTCAGATGAAAACTTTCTGCCCAAATCAGGACGGGTCAGATGCTCATTTCTGTCACCGCAGCAGGTAACAAATGAAGGAAGATTAAGCTTTTTAATTAAATCCTCGCTCACGTCTGCAAATACGGAGTCTCTTGCCGCCGCGTGGTCTGCCCTGAGCGCGAGAAGTGTCTGAGTTTTGAGCCTTGGCCCTGCCTTACCTACACCGATTCTCGCGGGAGTTTTGTTCATCATTCTCATAAGCCCGTCTTCATCAGCAGGGTTGTCAAGAAGAGGAGCACTTTTCACTTCTTTGGAGGTGATGTCAACAAGGTCGCTGTCATCTGAATTTACGACACTGCTTACAACGCCGGATATTTCTTTTTCGGTTTTAGCAGTGTTTCCTTGCTGGGCAAGCTTTTGCAAAACAGCCTGAACAATGCTTTCTACTGCGTTATTTTCCACTTAGCTTACCCCCTCTTTTTAAGAAATATTGTGGGGTCACCTGCATATTTGGTAAGCTTACCGTTTTCGGTGATACCCATTTTTTCGAGCCATTCGTCAAATTCCTTGATGGGACGAAGACCCAGAATTTCACGGATAGTTGATGCATCGTGGTACGCGTTTGTCTGATAATTGAGCATTATATCGTCACTTGTGGGAACACCGAGAATATAGTTAACACCGCAAGTGCCCAAAAGAAGAGAGAGAATCTCAATATCATTCTGGTCTGCCATCATATGATTGGTGTAGCAACAGTCACAGCCCATGGGAATGCCTGAGAGCTTGCCCATAAAATGGTCTTCAAGTCCTGCTCTGATAACCTGACGGTTGTCATAAAGATATTCAGGTCCGATGAAGCCAACAACGGTATTAACCATAAACGGTGAAAACTCTTTTGCAAAGCCGTAGCAACGTGCTTCCATTGTTACCTGGTCAGCGCCGAAGTGAGCGTCACTTGAAAGCTCTGAGCCCTGACCTGTTTCAAAATACATAACATTCGGACCCGTTGCCGTGCCGTGCTGAAGCATAAGCTGTTTAGCTTCGCGAACTATGTCGGTAGTAAAACCAAAGGCCTCATTACCCTTCTGACTGCCTGCAATACTCTGAAAAATCATATCACAGGGAGCACCGCGTTTAACAGCTTCAATCTGAGTTGTAATATGACCTAAAACACAAATCTGTGTGGGAATTTCAAATTCATTTTTAATTTCGTCAAAGCGTTTAAGAACCTCGCTGAGGCTGGAAATTGTGTCGTTAACAGGATTAAGACCAATCAGCGCGTCACCGCAGCCGTAGCTCAGACCCTCAAAAAGAGAGGCCGTAATACCTTCAACATTGTCGGTTGTGTGGTTTGGCTGAAGTCTTGTGGAAAGAGTTCCTCTTACGCCGATTGTGGTGTTACAGTGAGCGGTTACACGAACCTTTGAAGCGGCATAAATCAAATCAAGGTTTGACATCAGCTTGCAGACACCTGCAATGACTTCACTTGTGAGTCCCCTTGAAAGGTGGCGGATGTCACGCTCTGTTGTTTCGTGAGAAAGTATGTATTCACGAAGCTCGCCGATAGTCCAGTTACGGATTTTGTTATAAATCGGCTCACTTACCGCATCCTGAATAATTCTTGTAACGTCGTCCTGCTCATAAGGAACAACAGGATTTTCACGAAGGTCACTGACAAGAAGATTTGAAAGCACTTCTTTGGCGGCAATTCTCTCGGTTCCGCTTGAAGCGGCAATACCTGCAAGAATGTCACCTGATTTTTCTTCATTTGCTTTGGCAAGAACATCTTTAACGTCTTTAAACTGGTAAGTCTTACCTGATATTACAGTTTTTAATCGCAAATAAATGACCTCCTATCCGAAAATCAGAGTTTTGACTACAACCGGGATTACAAGCCCGTCCATAAGAGGCTTGCCCAAATCCACAAAATCGCCGTCGTCAACGCTGATACTGTCTATTGAAATAATGTCACGTTTACCGTTATAAATTCGTCCCATTGCCTGGCCGAGTGCTTTTGCTATGTCACATTCTGTAACAACAATCATCGGCTCATCCTCATCAAGAAGTGAGTCAAGAGCATTACCGATACATCTTGCAAGCGTGCCGATTTCACCGTAACCGGGATTGCGGTAGCCCTTAAAGCCGAGAACAAGGCTTTTTGTATCACTCTGTGTCATAAACCAGTTGATTTTGTTTTTGACGAATTCAATGTCACCCTCAAAGGCCTTCTTTTGTTCATCGTCACTTAGCTTCAGCACGGGAACATTTTTGAGCGGAAGAACTCTTTCACAATAAGAAATAGTACTGCCTGAAATTGAAGTTGTGTAAGACCCTGCGCCGACAACCGTTGCGCGGATTGTTTCTTTTGCCTGAATGAGCCTGAAATCACTCAGCAATCTGCCCTGACGGATAGCCTGCCCGAGAAGCACACCGATATCACCGTATTTCAATTCTTCTGAGTGGGTGTTATAAATGCAGTCAGCAACACCGCCCGAAAAGCAAATTGCTCTTATCGGCTTTGAAAGGTTAAACTCGGAACTGCCGCGGGTCGTGATTTGTTGCAGTAAATCGGTCTGCTCATATACGCCGAGCATTTGTTCAAGAAGATGCGCCATTTCACTGCAGACTTTGAAAATCTCAGCTTTGTCGGTTTTCTTGCCAACTTCAAGACTGAGACCGAGCTTTTCTGCAATCAGCTTTGCACTGGGACTTATGTATTCAACAACGTAGTCACTGCTCAGCTTAATCTGCCTGCCGCCAATGTCAACACATCCCTTTGCAACAACCTTGCCGCAATCGAAAACAACAACGTTGGTTGTTCCGCCGCCGATGTCAAGGTTAACTGCTACACAGGCATTTTCCTCAGAAAAGCTCTGAGCACCGCTCCCTTTACCTGCAATAACAGATTCAAGGTCGGGGCCTACGGTAGAAACCACAAACTCGCCTGCAAAATCACTGAGCTTTTCAAGCACAAGGGCTGAATTTTCTTTTCTTGCGCTCTCGCCCGTGATGATAACCGCGCCCGTCTGAGTGTCAGCAGGAGTAAAGCCTGCTTTTTGAAATTCACTGGCAACAATGTCACGAACCTTATCGCCGTCGATAAGGTAAGAATTGACAAGAGGGGTTGTATAAATATCGCTTTTGTAAATAACCTCTTTGTCGACTATGGAAATATGAGGAACGGAAAAAAATCCCGCCATATTTTCCATAACAATTTTCGAAAAAATAACCTGGGTTGTGGAAGTACCGATGTCGATGCCAACGCTCAAAATGCTGTCATTCATCACCACACCCCCACACTTGCCTATTATTAGAGTAATTATAACATCATATTGTGTATTTTACAACATTTTTTTACTGATTTATATGGATATATTTATCTTTTTCGTTGAAGAAAATTTCGTCTTTTAGACAAAATTACCAAAAGAAACATCAATTATATAAACAAATCCACAATCAACGCCATTCTGCCTTTTTTGCTTTTTGACGAATCGTCTTTAATACGTGCCCTTCCCTTGCCTTTGAGCACGAGCTTATCCCCTGCTTTGAGCCTGAAATCAGGCTTCATAATCTGCTCGTCGTTGACAAAAACCAAGCCTCTGTCAATAAACTCAACAGCCTTTGAGCGTGACAGCGAATATACACCGCCCACAACGGCATCAAGACGCGGTGTGGCAACAAAACAGCATATTTCCCGAACGGTAATATTCTTGGAAAAATCAGGCTTTCCGTCAACCTTTGTTATTTTAAGGGAACCTCTGCCTGCAGAGGAAAAATTCTGATTGATGAAGCCGGCAATACTGTCTTTAGCAAAAAAGAAGCATCCCTTGTCATCAACGATAATGTCACCCAGTTTTTCTCTTCTCAGGCCGAGGCCCGTTAATGCACCGAGATAATCCCTGTGAGAAAGTGTGGAAAAATTATCTTTATCAGCTCTGAAAGTGACAAACGGTTCTTCCTCAGGGCTGTCTTTGAGAAAGGCTTCAAGGTCATCAACGTAAAACGGAAGAAAAACAACAACCTTTCTTTCTGCATCCTCATATCCACCGTAGAGAGTCCATCTGACGCCCTTTTGTTTTTTTAAGAAAGAAACGGCAACCCCCTGCTTTCTCAAATCAAGAAAGTCAGTAGAGGTAATCATTGAATTTTTGTCACATTCAGCAATTTTATCTTTAATTTGTGAAAGGAGAAGTTCATCCTCGGTCATAGTATCACCTCGGCGGTCATTATACCATATATAGAAAAAAACAGCAATAGATATTGAATATATAGTTTTTTTATGGTATCATTAGATGGTAATCATTTTTAGGAGGATTTCTGATGAATATACCAAGACCCGAACATCCCAATCCGCAGTTTCAGCGCGCTGTCTGGATGAATCTCAACGGAGAATGGGATTTTAAATATGACAACGAAACAAGCGGTGAATATAAAGGCTACAATAAGCCTGATGCCGAATTTGACCAGAAAATAATTGTTCCCTTCTGCCCCGAAAGCAAGCTTTCCGGCATCGGCAACACCGATTTTATTCTCGGTGTGTGGTACAAAAGAACCGTTACTTTGCCCGAAATTTTTTCAGACAAGAGAATTGTACTTCACTTCGGCGCCTGCGACTTCTTGACAAAGGTTTATATTGACGGCGAATTGGTTGGCACCCATAAGGGTGGTTATTCATCGTTTAATTTCGATATAACTAAGTTTATCAAGAAAAACGAGTTTACAATCACTGTTTATGCACAGGATGACACAAGAGAATATATGCAGACAACAGGCAAACAGAGCTACAGATATGCATCCTGGGGCTGTTTTTATACAAGAACAACCGGCATATGGCAGACAGTATGGCTCGAGGCAACACCCAAATCATACATTGAAAGCGTAAAATATTACCCGAATGTCGACAACTGCTCAGTTGATATTAAAGCTGTTGTTCACGGCGAAGGCAAATTTGAGGTAATTGCTCTTTATGACAACCGTGTTATGGGCGCCGCAAGTGCCGTTACAAACGGCGGATGTGTTGATTTGCACCTTGACCTTATTGAAAAGCACGAGTGGAATGTTGGCGACGGTCAGCTCTATGACCTTGAGCTTAAATTCTGCGAAGATAAGGTTCAGAGCTATTTCGGTCTTCGCTCAGTCCGTCTTGACTCAATGAAATTCTTAATCAATAACAAATCTGTATTCCAGCGCCTTGTGCTTGACCAGGGATTTTATCCTGACGGCATTTACACTGCACAGTCAGAAGAAGAGCTTAAACGCGACATCCAGCTCTCCCTTGATGCAGGCTTCAACGGAGCAAGACTTCACGAAAAGATTTTTGAACCCCGTTTCCTTTATCATTGTGATAAAATGGGATATCTTGTTTGGGGTGAATATCCCAACTGGGGCCTTGACCATTCCCGTCCCGAGTCTGTTTTCACCATTCTTCCTGAATGGATTGAAGAAGTTAACCGTGACTTCAACCACCCATCTATCATCGGCTGGTGCCCGTTTAACGAAACATGGGATAAGCACGGTTGTAAGCAGTTTGACGAGGTTCTGGAGCTTGTTTATAACTGCACCAAAAATCTTGATACTACCCGCCCCTGCATCGACACAAGCGGTAATTTCCACGTTATCACCGACATTTTTGATGTTCACGATTATGAGCAGGATGTTGAAACCTTTAAATCAAATTATGACAAGCTTATGACAGAAGGCGTTCTTTTTGACAGATTCCCCGACCGTCAGCAATACAAGGGTGAGCCCACATTCGTCAGCGAATACGGCGGTATTCAGTGGAGCAAGGATGAAACCTCCTGGGGCTACGGCAACGCTCCCAAGAGCGAGGAAGAATTTATTGCAAGGTACAAAGGACTTACCGATGCCCTTCTTGACAACTACATGATGTTCGGCTTCTGCTATACTCAGCTTTATGACGTTGAACAAGAGCAAAACGGACTTTATACATATGACCGTGAGCCTAAATTCGATATGAACATTTTCAAAGAAATTAACTCACGCAAAGCAGCTATTGAAGACTAAAACAAGACGCATCTTACGGTGCGTCTTTCAAGGAATGATTATATGAATATCCCCCGCCCCGAACATCCTAATCCGCAATTTGAAAGAAAAAATTGGATGAATCTCAACGGTACCTGGTCGTTCGAAATCGACAATCAGAATAGCGGAGAAGCTAAAGAGTTTTATAAACCTGAAGCCGTATTTTCAAAGAAAATTACCGTACCTTTTTGCTCTGAAAGTGAGCTCTCGGGAGTTTGCATAAAAGATTTTATTCTTGGAGTCTGGTACAAAAAATCCGTTGAGCTTCTCCCTCTTGATTATCTCGGAAAAAGAGTCATACTTCATTTCGGTGCGTGTGACTTTTTTACAAAAGTGTATGTAAACGGAAACTGCGTCGGCTCGCACAAGGGCGGATACACTCCTTTTTCGTTTGATATTACACAATTTCTTTCAGACAAGCTTACCACAATTACGGTATATGCCCGGGATGATACACGCAATAGTATGCAGTCTATCGGAAAACAGAGCTTCACTTATAATTCACAGGAATGTATTTATACAAGAACAACAGGAATCTGGCAGACCGTCTGGATTGAATTCATACCGGAAAGTTTTATACAAAGTGTAAAATACTATCCGAATGCCGATAACTGCTCGCTTGACATTCAGGCAACCGTTTGCGGAAAAGGAAGAATAGAAGCAACAGCATACTATAACAACAAAACCGTTGGCGTTGCTTCGACCGAAGCTTCATCAGGAACAGTTTCTCTTCATCTTGATCTGAGCGAAAAGCACCTTTGGAACGTTGGTGAAGGCAAGCTATACGACCTTGAATTAAGATTTTGCGAGGATTGTGTTAAAAGCTATTTCGGTCTTCGCAGTATCCGAATTGACGGCAAAAAATTTCTCATTAACAATAAATCTGTTTTCCAAAGACTTGTTCTCGACCAGGGATTTTACAAAAAAGGAATTTATACTGCAGAAAAAGAAGAAGATTTTATCAAAGATATTAAAATCTCACTCGATGCAGGTTTTAACGGAGCAAGGCTTCATCAAAAAATATTTGAGCCGAGATTTTTATATCATTGCGATAAAATGGGTTATATGGTTTGGGGCGCATATCCCAATTGCGGACTGGACCATTCTTATGCCCAATCGTTATTTACAGTTCTTCCCGAATGGCTTGAAGCTATCAACCGCGATTTCAATCATCCAAGCATTATCGGTTGGTGTCCTTTCAACGAAACATGGGACAGAAACGGCCGACAGCAGATTGATGACATCATCTTTAACGTTTACAGCCTTACCAAACACCTTGACCCAACAAGGCCTTGCATTGACACAAGCGGCAATTTCCACGTTAAAACCGACATATTTGATCTTCACGATTATGAAGACGATGTTGAACGCTTCAAGCAGAGATATGACAATTTAATGCTTAACGGTGTTTTGGAAGATAAACACAGCAACCGTCAACAATACAACGGAGAGCCCGTTTTTGTGAGTGAATACGGAGGTATTCAGTGGAGCCTTGAGCCTGATGAAAATTCCTGGGGATACGGCAACGCACCAAAGAGCGAGGAAGAATTTGTTGCAAGATACAAGGGTCTTACCGATGCACTTCTTGACAACAATCAGATACTGGGCTTCTGCTACACTCAGCTTTATGACGTTGAGCAGGAACAGAACGGACTTTATACATACGACCGTGAGCCTAAATTTGATATGAACATTTTCAAGGAAATTAACTCACGCAAAGCAGCAATTGAAGATTAAAATAACCGCATCCTTCACGGGATGCGGTTAATCTTTACCATAAATCTATGTAGATTTTCATAACGTCTTCTTTGGTGGGTGTTCTCGGGTTGGTCGAGGTGCAGGAATCAGCAAGAGCTGCCTCAGCCATTTCGGGTATTGAGGCAAAATATTCCTCCTGAGAGCAAACATTCATTGAAGAAATATTAAGAGGCATATCCATTTCCTTTGCCATAAATTCAACCCAGCTCACCAAAGCACGGATGGTGGTGATGGTGTTGAAATTCTGAAGTCCCAACAACCTCGCAAGAGTAACGTACTTACGCACGTGATTCGGGTATTCCTTTTTACTGCGTGAATGCTTATTGATATCACTGTTATACTGAATAATCAACGGCAAAAGCATGGCGTTTGCACGACCGTGCGGGATGTGGAACTTTGCACCTAACTGATGTGCCATACCGTGGTTAAGGCCGAGGTTTGCGTGGTTAAAGGCAATACCTGCGAGGCAGGATGCACACATCATTTTGCTTCTTGCGTGAGTATCGTTGTTATCAAGATAAGAGCGAAGGAGAAATGAACCGATAATTTCAACACTCTTTTCAGCAAGTGCGGCTGAAAACTCGTCGTTATTCTTACTCACATAAGCTTCAATTGCGTGAGTGAGAACATCCATACCCGTATCGGCAGTGATACC
>JAGBHX010000042.1 GCA_017935265.1 Clostridia bacterium
CAACAAGGGAATTCATATGGCATACGGCCCTAAGGAAAACGGCGTTATTGAAATTTAGTCAATGCAGTTCCCTAAGAGGGCGCAGTGGCACGTTGAAGCCACACCCAAAACCAAGCAGGACGACTGGGCTGACCACCTCAGAGGTGCAACCATAGCTCTTAATAAGCGTTATCCTTTGCGCCGCGGTCTTTGCGCCGTGGTTGACGGAGAGCTTCCTATCGGCGGTCTTTCATCCTCCGCCGCAGTTATTATAACCTTTATTTCTGCTCTTTGCACAATGAACAGAATTGAGTTGACTGCTCAGGAGCTTATTACAATATCTAAGGAAGCGGAAAATAAATACGTGGGTGTTTCCTGCGGAAAGCTTGACCAATCCTGTGAGATTCATTGTAAGAAAGACAAGTTGCTTTATATGGATTTGCTTGATGACAGCTATGAGCTTATTGCTCAGCATCCTGATATGAAGCCTTACAAAATTGCAATTTTCTTCAGCGGCCTTGAAAGAAGCCTTGCAGGCTCTGCGTTTAATATGCGCGTTGATGAGTGCCGCAGTGCCGCTTATGCTCTCAAGGCTTACGGCGGAATGGATTACGGCAAGTTTGAAGAAACAAATCTGCGCGACGTGCCGTATGAGGTTTTTGAACGGTACCAAGACAGACTTCCCGACAACTGGCGCAAGCGTGCCGAGCATTGGTACACGGAGTTTGACCGTGTGCAGAAGGGAGCGGAGGCATGGCGCAAGGGTGATATTGAGGCGTTTGGCAGACTTTCTTTTGAAAGCGGAAGATCCTCGATTTACAATTGGGAAACAGGCTCACCTGAGCTTAAAACCCTGTATGAGATTATGACGAAAACCGACGGTATTTATGGCGGACGCTTTTCGGGTGCAGGCTTCAAGGGCTGCTGTATGGCGCTGATTGACCCTGCATTTGAAGAGAAAATCACCGAAAAGGTTTCCTATGAGTATTGCAAGGCTTTCCCAGAGCTTAAAGATAAATATTCGGTGCACATCTGCGAAAGTGCAGACGGTGTTAATCTGGAGTGATAATATGAAATGTCTTATTCTTGCGGCGGGTTATGCCACCCGGCTTTATCCTTTGACCGAAAATTTTCCTAAGCCGTTGCTCAAGGTCGGCAACAAAACAATTCTTGATTGGCTTGTAGATGATATAGATTCCTGCGGTGAAGTGGATGAATACGTGGTGATTTCCAATCACAAATATGCTCACCATTTTGAAGCGTGGGCCAAGTCAAAGACACAGAAAATCACAGTTGTTGACGACGGCACCCACTCAAATGAAACACGTCTGGGCGCTGTTAAGGATATTCAGTTTGCAATTGATGAATTAAAGCTTGATGATGATATGCTTGTAATTGCAGGGGATAACGTTCTTGATTTCAGCCTGACAAGGTTTGTGGCTTATGCCAAGGCAAAGGGAACCTCGTGTATAATGCGTTATTATGAGGAGGATTACAATAAGCTTCTCAAATGCGGAGTTGTGAGTATTGATGAAGATGATAAGGTTTTGAATATGACCGAAAAATCTCCCAATCCTGCAACTCATTGGTGTTGCCCACCGTTTTATTATTACACCAGGGCGGATGCAAAGCTTGTGGAAAAAGGCATTGAGAGCGGTTGCGGAACTGATGCTCCCGGCAGTTATATTGCATGGCTTTGCGGATGCTCCACAGTTCACGCTATGGAAATGCCCGGTAAACGCTATGACATTGGCAACCTTGAAAGCTATGAAAAGGTAAAAGCCGAATACAACGGAATAAAATAAATTAACCCTGACTTCATACGCCGACCGCTCATAAGGCAGTTTTTCTTTAAAATATGAACTTTTGGCACAATAATTCGTTAAACCCACCCGATATGCGTCAGCATTATCGGGTGGGTTTGCCTTTTCTTGTATCCAAAATTTATATTTTAAAGTGCTTCGCAGTTTCGTAAGATAAGAAAATTCCTTGTGTTGAAGCCACAAAACGTAGCAAGGCTGTCGCCTTGCGAGGCTTTTGGCAAAAATACGGGGGATTTTCATCGAGAAACAAAAATTTCCTTATGAGCGGTCGGCGTAAAAAGTCAGGGTGTTTTTCATATCTGTTCGAGCATATATTCTTTGATTTTTTCGTGTTTGCTCTTTTTCCATTCACCTTTTTCTGCTTCCTCGGCAAGCGGACAGATGATATAAAAATCAAGGGTTTCGCCGGGAACTCTACCCGTTCTCAGCGGCTCTGCAAAATGCTCAGCCCATTCTTCCTCGGTGGCATTTTTAAAACGCTGAGGGTTGAGGTAGGTCATTTGTCTTTTTGTTGCCGCAACCAGCACCTTGGCTGAAAGGGGAGCGAGGAGCTTATATTCCTCCTCCTGCACGTCTTCAAAAATTCTCGGTAATTCATCTCTGATAACGTGTTCCTTTTCTCGGTCAATTCTCAGACCCATAGGCTCATATGTGAAGCTGTCCTCGGTAAAGTTGATTTTAACAAGAAGACCGAGCTCGGTGTTGAATTGTGAACGCTGATAGTCGGTGTCGAAAATGAAATTACCCAGAGAATAAAAAATGATTTTATCACCTACTGTTTCATAATTCATCGGAACGTGAGGATGGTGGTTTATAACTATATCCGCGCCCATTTCAAGAAATTTGTGAAATCTTTCTCTTGTGTAGGGCGAGGGCAGGGGGGTGAACTCCTCACCTGCGTGGGCAACCACAACGCACCAACGGCACTTTGATTTTATATCTTTAATCAGCTTTTCAATTTCATCATGGTCGCTCCAGCTGAAGCAACCGGGTTTGTCGGTGTCCGCTTTGCGGCAGGCGCGTTGATAACCGACGCCGAACATACCGATTCCGCCTGCCTCATCAAGAATAACAGGCTTTCGCGCTTCAACAATATTCATTCCTGCGCCGATAGTCTGAACACCGTTTTCTTTTGCAATTTTAAGCGTGCTTTCAATTCCGAAAGGACCTGCATCCATAATATGATTGTTGCAGATGTTCCAAATATCAGCGTGCATATTTTTAAGCACCTTAACAGCCGCAGGGTCAATGGTGTGCAAAAGCTGTTGAACGCCGTCTTTGGTGGTGTTGGTTTCTGCTTCGGCAACGGGACCCTCCACGTTGGCAATAACGTGGTCGGCAGAATGTAAAAACTCCAGAACATCCTTGCTCAGAAGCTCCTCATCCTCCCACTGACCCAGCATATAACGGTCAAAGCCTATGTCACCTGTGAAAACTAACGAAGTCTCTTTTTTCATAATTTACTCCTGAATGGAAAACTTATGGCTTGATTATATCATTCTTTTTGCGTTAATTCAAGTTTGCAAAAAATATTGAAAGATTTTCTGTCGGATGATATAATGAAAAAGAAAGTGAGGTAATTGTTATGCGTAAAGATTTTGGAGCAAAAACCTGGGTGTACCCTATGCCTGTGTTTATTGTTGCGGCTTATGACAAAAACGGCGAAGCCTGTTGTATGAACGCTGCGTGGGGCGGAATTTATGATGATAATCAGCTTATGGTTTGCATTTCGCAAGGGCACAAGACAACGAAAAACATTCTTGAAAGCAAGGCCTTTACGGTGAGTGTTGCCGATTCAAAGCATATTGTTGAGGCTGACTATGTGGGTGTTGTTTCAGGCAACAGTGAGCCTGATAAAATGAAAAAAGCAGGTTTTACAACAACAAAATCAGCGTTTGTAAATGCACCTGTTATCAATGAGCTTCCCATGGCGGTTGAGTGTAAGCTTGTTAAATTTAATGAGGACGGTATCTGCATCGGAGAAATAGTTAATGTCAGTGCAGATGAAGCTGTTTTGGGTGACGACGGTCAGATTGACCCGACGAAGCTTCAGGCAATCACCTATGACCCCGTTCATCACACCTACATAAAGCTTGGTGAAAAGGTCGGCAACGCCTTCGCAGACGGAAAAAAGCTTAAGTAAAACCGCATAGCACAGTTCAGGCAAAAAGAAAAAACCAAGAGAGTCACAAAACTCTCTTGGTTAATTTTATTTGTTCTGTTCTCTCATTTTAAGAGCTTTCCGGTGAATATCTTCCTTGGTTTCTCCTGTGAGCTTGTAGAAGAAGAAGGGGACACCTGCAAGGAACATCATAAGTCCGTGAACTATTGTGTAGAAAAACAGCATAAGAATTTTGGTCTGCAAGCCTTGCTCGGGGTTGGGGTCAAGGTCTGTGGGCTGAATGTATCTGATGATTGAATTTTCACCGTAAAGGGCAAGGGGAGCAAGAGTGCTGGCAATTGTTCCGCTGATAAGAGTGCCGATTGAAATAACAAAGGGAAGGGATGCGTCAAGACGCTTGCCTGTTTTAACCTCAATGTCTTCAAGTACGTCAGCCTGGAACATAGACGGCAGGAGATTTGATGCGCCAAACTGAAGTCCGATGAGGAAAAGAAAAACAATAAACACAATCTGAAGAACGGTGCTGGGATTTTTGAAATAGATGTAGCCTACCGCAAATGCCGCTGTATTTGCAATAACTGAATAGACACCGCTTGCGATATACAGCACCTTAGCGTTGAATTTTTTGAGCAGGAAGTTGATTATGAGCATACCTACTGCTGTTCCGATGCCTGTGGGCAGACCGAAAAGAAGGAACTTTGACGTTGAGCCCAAAAGTGCGGCGGCAAGGAACGGACCCATATAAGTGGCAATGTTTC
Source organism: Clostridia bacterium (assembly GCA_017935265.1). Classification (GTDB taxonomy): domain Bacteria; phylum Bacillota; class Clostridia; order Oscillospirales; family Acutalibacteraceae; genus CAG-488. The sequence goes on from JAGBHX010000042.1 coordinate 4,683, forward strand.
TGAAGCTTTTGAGAGTGTCGGAAATAATGATTGCCCAGGCATATTTGTTTTTGAGAATGTCACCGAAGCCGACTAAAGGATTTTTCTTTTCTGCGGTGTAATTAACTCTTTCCTGAACTGCGCTCATACCGAGAAGAGTGGTAACGATGCCCACAACACCGCAAAGGCCTGCGCCGATGATATACTGAGTGCCCTCGTCTTTCCAGATAAGACCGATGACAAGCACGATCACCAAGGGAGCGGAATTGCCCACTGCGGCAGAAATGCTTCTGAAAGAAATAATGCTGTCGCGTTCCTTGTTGTTGGGGGTTATTACGTTACAAATCATATTGACGCTGTTTCCGAAGTTGCACACAACACCCCAGAGCACGGCAACCGTTACAACATAGATGAAAAGGGTTGAGCTTGCAATGCCGGGAGGTGCCCAGAAGGAGAGGATGAGCAAAATTCCCATAGGCACAGCGGTAAGCAGAGCGAGAGGCTTGAATTTTCCTCCCTTGCCCATCTTTCTGCCGTCAATATACATAACGATAAAAAAGTTGAGCACGAAGCAGATAATGCTGGTGAGGGTGTTGAACAGAGCTGTTTGCTCTTCCTCAAGGCGAAGAACGTTTACAAGGTATGCGTTTCTGTAAGAGCCTACCATACCTGTCATATTGTTGTAGAAGAAAATGCCGATGAGATAGAGTACGAGGCTCTTGGTTTTGACATATTTCTGATTGGGGTCTGCGGAATTGGTTAAAGCTGAATTCATAAAACAACCTCCGTAAACTTGTATGAAAACAGTTTATCATCAATTTAGAATTAAATCAATTAACATATTCCATAAAAACAGCATCAGATAATGTACATTTGTGGAAAAAGAATTATGGACGGGTAAAATTCTTGTGTTTATCGTTGAGTTTTTTGTCAAAGTATGTTATGATACACTATGTATCAGTGAAAGTATGTCTTTTAACAAAATGTTAGGGTGAATATATATGATTAAATTATTGCAGAAAATAACGATTATTGTTTTTTCTTTGACTCTGGTTACGTTTGTCCTTTTTACTTTGATTGCAGAATTTACCACCGACAGAACGTTGCCTGAAATTGCAATTGCTTCTGAGGAGCTGGAAATCAGCGTTAATGATAAGGATGATGTCCTTCTCAATGGCGTAACAGCCTATGACGGCAAGGACGGTGACATCACCGACAAAATTCTTATTGAATCTGTTTCAAAGTTTGTAAAACCCGGTGTATGCACGGTTACATATGCCGTGGCCGATTCTGACCGCCACGTTGCCAAAAAGACAAGAACAATCCGCTATACGGATTACACTCCGCCCGAGTTCTATATGAAGCGTGCGCTGGTTTATTCCGTTGACGAGGCTCTTGATATCCGCGGTGCAGTCGGCGCAAGAGACTGTCTCGACGGTGACATAAGCGATAAGGTTACAATCCTCGCCACGGACTATGTTCAGAACACCGCAGGTGTTTTCACCGTTTCGCTGCAGGTGACAAACAGTATGGGTGATTCCATTTATCTTGACGTTACCGTTCACGTTGAGGGTAACGAAACAATGGCTCCTGAAATTCAGCTTGAAAAGAGCCTTATCTACATCAAAAAAGGCGAGAAGCCTGTGTTTGAGGATTACATCAAGGAGGTTACCGTTAACGGTAAGCTTATGAAGAGCTACAATCTTCTTGTTTCCACAAACTTTGATTCAGATGAGCCGGGTACATATAACGTTCATTATTACATTTCAACCAATGAGGGTTATGAGGGCCATTCAATTCTTACCGTTGTAGTAGAGGAGTGACAGATTTGAAAAAGAACAGTTCATGGCTTTCCTTCACCTTCGAGTGGAACAGCCTTATCAAAGACCTTTTCCGTTGCTCCTGGGCAATAGTTCTTGCGGCTATAATTGCCTGGATGGGTATTCACGTTTATGAAAAAAGCGTATATACTCCCTCCTATGTCAGCAGTGCTGTTCTGGTGGTTCGTTCCAAGGTAGGCATTTCGGGTGCATACAGCAACCTGACCGCTTCTGCGGAAATGGCAAACATTTTTACTAACGTATTTAAACAGAACACAATGAAAAAGCTTGCCGCTGAAAACCTCGGACTTGATTCCTTTGACGGAACAATAACCACATCGGTAAGCGGTGACACAAATATGCTCAATATTTCTGTCAAAGCCGACGAGCCCGAGCTTGCGTTTAAGCTCCTTACTTCAATTCTTGAAGTTTACCCTAAGGTTTCGGATAACGTTTTTACCGATGCTGTAATCAACGTTATTTCAGAGCCGAAGATGCCGTCTTCACCTGCCAAATCTGCCGTAAAAACCTATCGCAAGCATATTATTCTTATTGCTGCGCTTCTTGAAGCGGCTATGGTTGTGCTTCTCTCCCTTTTGCGCGAAACAGTCAAGGAGGAGAAGGGCTTTGAAAACAAAATTGATTCAAAGCTTCTTGGCGTTATTTCACACGAACGGCCGCATCTTTCCTTCAAGGAGATATTGCAGAAGAAAAAGAGAGCATTGCTTATAAACGATGCGTATTCAAGCCTTAAATTTACCGAAGATTATCAGAAGCTGGCAACAAAGCTTGAAAACATAAACAGGCACAGCGATAAAAAGATTATTACTGTTACCAGCATAGCCGAAAACGAGGGTAAATCTACAGTTGCGGTTAACCTTGCGCTGGCTCTTTCCAACAGAGGCTATAAGGTTGCACTTCTTGACCTTGACGTGCACAAGCCATCACTTTACAAAATTTTTGATTTTTACGATGAAATCAAAAATGATTTTGCTGACGTTCTTTCCAGTAGAATCGGCCTTGGTAATTTCAGATTTTTCCGATACAAAAAGAGTGATTTGCTGGTTGCTTTTAACAAAAAATCCCACACAAGCTCTGCTGAATTGTTTAAGGGTCATTATTTTGAAGACTGCCTTTCAACTCTCAGGGAGCAAATGGATTTTGTCATTCTTGACACACCACCCACTTCGGTTACGGCCGATGCAATAACCCTTGCAACCTATTCAGACCTTACCCTTCTTGTTATCAAAACCGACTGTGTGCCTGTCAGGGATATCAACGATACCATTCTTTCAATCACCGACGCAGGCGGATACATTGAAGGATGTATTCTTAATAATGTCTACAAGCCCTTTACCTTGTTCGGTCAGATGGGTGCTGATGACCGTGGCTCATATGGATATTCAAGCTACTACGGTTATTCAAAATACAGTAATCATTCTCCCCTGAATGATGTGCTTGATGACGGCTTTTCGTCTGATTCATTAGACTCTTTAAACAGTAACGAAGAGGATTGATATTATGAACAATAACACACCTCAAAAAGATAATACAGCCTCAACGGTTGAAATCAGCGTTTTGCTTGGTGACATCTGGCGCGGTGCCAAAAAGTTCGGCTGGATTGCTATTGCTCTTGCCGTGTTGCTTGGCGGATTTCAGTTTTACAGAAGCTATGTCCGCTTCAGCCCAGAATACACGGTAACTGCTACCTTTACCGTTCACACCGAAAACAAGGTCCTTTCAGGTGACAACGGTGTGTCTGCTTACTCCTTTTATTATGACAGAGAAACAGCCGACCAGCTTGAAAGCGTTTTTCCTCACATAATCAGCAACCCTATTCTCCGTCAGAGAGTATGTGAGGATTTGGATGTTGAAGCAATGCCTGCAAGTGTTACCGCCGCTTGTGTTCAGGGAACCAATATGATTACCCTCACCTCAAAGGGCGGCGACCCTCAGCTTACCTATGACACGTTGCTGTCGGTTATTGATAACTATTCATATGTTGCAGAATATATCATCGGACGAACGAAGCTGGTTATGATTAACGAGCCTGTTGTTCCTGAAAAACCCTCCAACTCCAATGCATGGATAAGCTCCGTTTTTTATGCTGCGCTTATCGGTCTCGTGCTTGGTTGGGCGTGGATTCTGGTGTATGCCATTCTCAGAAAGACCATCCGCACCAAAGAAGATATTGCAGATGTTCTCAATCAACATTGTATTGGTGTTCTGCCTCAGGTGGTTTTCAAAAAATACCGCAGAGAAATCAGCAAAAACCTTGTGCTTACCAACCCTCTCATCGGCAACGAATTTCTTGAATCCCTTCGCCTTTTGAGAAGCTCGGTACAAACCTCTTTAGGCAACAATAAGGTTCTTATGCTCACAAGTACCGCCCCGAACGAAGGCAAAACCGTGGTTACAGTTAACCTTGCCGCCTCTTTTGCGCACGAAGAAAAAAGCGTTCTTGTTATTGATGCCGACTTAAGAAACTCAGGCCTTCAGATTATGCTCAATGAAGGCAGGTTTGAAAGAAAGCTTCTGACCGAAAATGACTTTTTCAAAATAGAGCACATCGAAAAGCTTGATTTTGAATTGTTGAGCTTTAAACCGGTTATCGATTCGGTTCAGAAAATTGTACGCACTGCAAATCTCAAAGAACTTCTGAATGCACTCAAAAGTGAGTTCGACCTGGTTATTATAGATACTCCGCCCTGCGGTATGATTTCGGACGCAACGATAATTGCAGGTGCCGCAGACACCGTAGCTTATGTTATCAGGCAAGATGCGGTTATCCAGTCCAATATCCGTGCAGGTATCAGCTCATTGCTTGAAACCGAAACAAACTTCCTGGGCTGTATTCTCAACGGCGCTTCAAGCGGCTTCGGCAGCTACGGTTATTACAAGTATTACCGCGGCGGTTATTCCTACAAATACGGAGGATACAAAAAATACGGATATTCAAGCAATAAGAAAAAATGACGAAAAGTGAGGTGATATTATGAAAAAGCCGGGCGAATACGCAAATCTGCTCCGTTCAATAACCAAGGAGTGGAAATGGCTTTTGCATTATATCTCTCATTACCGTCTTCATATGGTGCTGTATATTGTTCTCGGTGTGGTCAGCATCGCAATGGGACTTGGCTCAAGTGTTGCGGCAAAGCACCTTATTGATGCCGTGGTTTCTCACAGCAGTGACACAATATTTTCAGCCGCGGCTTTTGCCATAGCCTTTGCGCTGCTTCAGGTTGTCACAAGCTCAGTTATTACGAGAATAGCCTCAGTTGTGGGAACAAAGGTAAGCAATGAAATCCGCGAGAGCATATATGAGCACATTGTATTTTCACATTGGGAGGACATCAGCAAATATCATTCCGGTGAATTGCTCAACAGAATTGAGGGTGACGTAACTGCTCTGGCGGGAAGTGTTGTTTCTTTTATTCCCGGTGTTTTCACAAAGCTGGCGCAGTTTGCAGGGTGTCTGATAGTTGTTTTGTATTATGACCCCGTTATGGCGGCACTTGCTTTTTTAAGCTCGCCTTTTCTTTTGCTCACGTCAAAGTTTTCTGCAAAAGTTATGCGCAAGTACAATGAGCAGGCGCGTGAAATGAACGGCAAAATATTGTCGTTTTATTCGGAATCAATTCAGAATATTCAGACCATCAAGGCTTTTGGTATGACAAGGCACTATGTTGAGCAGTTGAGATCAAATCTTGTTTTATACAGAAAGCTTCGTCTTGACCACGGTAAGTTTTCTATTGTTATGACATTGTGTATGTCTGTTATCGGTCTTGCGGTGACATATCTTTGCTATGGTTGGGGTGTGTGGCAGCTGTGGCAGGGAGCCATAACCTACGGCACAATGACCTTGTTCCTCCAGCTTTCAGGTCAGCTTTCGTCTTCTTTTACGGCTCTTGTTAAGCTGTTTCCAAATGCAATTTCCATTGCAACTGCCGCAGGCAGAATTATGGAATTAGATAATCTTCCTCTTGAAAAGGATGTTGACAGGGAAAAAGCTGAGGCTATGAGCAAAACAGCCAACGAAGACGGGCTCAGCCTTAAATGTGACAACCTTACCTACACCTACCGTGACGGTACAGCCCCTGTTGTTAAAAACATTTCATTTTATGCGCATCCCGGTGAGGCAATTGCTCTTGTGGGTCCGTCGGGTGAAGGCAAAACAACAATTCTTCGCCTCGTTCTCGGCCTTGTTGAGCCTGATTCGGGAGAAATGACAATGCAGACCAAGAGCGGTGAGGCAATCCGCGTGTCAGACAGCACACGAAGATTCTGTGCCTATGTGCCTCAGGATAATGCTGTTTTTTCAGGCTGTATAGCAGACAACCTCAGAGTTGTGAAGCCTGATGCAACCGATGAAGAAATTGTGCTTGCGCTGAGAACTGCCGATGCGTGGAGCTTTGTTGAAAAGCTGGAAAAGGGAATTTATACCTCAATCGGTGAAAGGGGAGTCAACTTCTCCGAGGGGCAGATCCAGCGCATTTCCATCGCACGAGCTTTGCTGAGAAACGCTCCTGTGCTGGTTATGGACGAGGCAACAAGTGCCCTCGACGCTGACACGGAAAAGACAGTGCTTTCAAACATAATGAAGGCATATCCCAATCGCACTTGTGTAATCACAACCCACCGACCGAGTATGCTTCAATACTGTGAGCGTGTTTACCGCATTAACGAAAACGGTTGTTTAACTCAAATTGAAAATTAGTTCAGTCAGATGCATTGCTGTTTTGTGATGCATCTGTTTTTTGTTATATTATTGTTGATTTAAATTGAATAATGTGATATAATCTAAACGATAATAGGGTTTTTATATACTGTTGAAGGAGAGCTTCCTGATGTATAAGATAAAAGACGGTTTCATCGTCAGAAAAATCGGAAATCAGTTTATGGCAGTTCCCGTGGGTGGCCGCACATCGGAAATTCACGGAATAATCGCCTTGAGTGAAAGCGGTGTGCTTTTGTGGTCTGCGCTTGAAAACGGAGCAGAAGAACAAGCTCTTGCAGATATCCTTACCGAAAATTACGATGTTGAGCGCTCCGTTGCCGAAAAAGATGTTAAAGCGTTCCTCGACGGATTGCAAAAGCAAGGTGTGTTACAGTGATTGATTGTCAGCGTTTCGGCGATGATTTTTTCGATGCTATCAGCGGATGGGCAAGGGTAAACAAAATTCCGCTTAATACAACCTTTGAGCTGACTCCTTTTTGCAATTTCAGTTGTGTGATGTGCTATATTCGCCTTAACAAAGAAACTGCAAAAAAGCAGGGTGAAATGCTCACTGCGGAGCAATGGCTCCAAATTGCCCGTCAGGCGAAGGATGCAGGCACGCTTCATCTCACTCTCACAGGCGGTGAGCCGCTTGCTCATCCCGACTTCTGGGAGATATACGCCGAGCTCAATAAAATGGGATTTCTCATTTATCTTCTTTCAAACGGCTCTCTTATTGATGAACAGGCTATGGATAAATTCCGCCTGTACGGTATGCCTCATATGGTGAAGCTTACCGTATACGGCGCAAGTGATGAAACCTACCAAAGAGTATGCGGTTCAGCTGACGGTTTTACCCGTGTTTCAAGAGCTATTGATTTGCTCAAAGCGGCAGGTGTTCCCGTTAAGCTTACGTCAACAATTGTTAAAGAAAATGCTTGCGATTTGCAACAGATTTATGCATTTGCCCGTGAAAAGGGTCTGTCTATGCAGCATACAATATCAGTGCACAAGTCTTCAAGAGGCTCTTTGAACACAGCAGAGACCTCACGTTTTGAATTTGCAGATTTCCCGGAGGAAATCACTCTTGAAGCGCTTGAAAAAAGCAAATTTCCCAATCAGCAGTCACCATTTGCCTGGTGTGCAAGCCGAGGGAAAAATCTTGTTGTCACGTGGCACGGCCACTTTCAGCTTTGCACAATGCTCAGTGAGCCTTATGTTCAGTATTCAGGTGACTTCCTTTCCGATTTTCATAAGTTAGATAATTTGCTTGATGAAATAAAAAGTCCTGAGGAGTGTCAGGGCTGTGAATGGAAGGAATTTTGTCAACGGTGTCCCGGAATTTTGTGCTCCGAAAGCGGACATCCCGAAAAAACAGATAAAGCCTTCTGCCTTATGGCAAAAAGGTTGCAGGATTTATATATCAGAAAAAAGGAGGAAACTCAATTATGAAAAAGAGTTATATTGCCCCCGAAAGCAGACTTATCACAATAAGTATGGCTGAAAACATTGCTTATTCCAGCGGTGTTGATGAAGTCGGCGGAACAATTTCAATTTTGTTCACCGAAAGCATTGACGGCTGCCGTGATAAATACACCGACCTGATTGGTGTTACAACCAGCGGTACGGACTTCCTTGATTATTATGAAGACCTTAACCGACTTGTTGATGAAACAAAGCTTTATCAGGCTTGGTTTAACTGCTTCAAGAGAAGAATGTTTTAATTGAAGATGATGATAAGGTTGGCAGATTTGCCTGTTGAATGGCAAAACGATAATACCGCTTTTGCGGAAGATTTTATCTGTGAAGAAAGTTCTGACAGCGTTATGACCGTCCGCTTTAAAAAGAAAATGCCTGAGTGCTACGGTGTAAAATATGCTCACGGTGACCATTTTCTTGAAAACGACATCGGTCAGTCTCTTTGTGCCAAGGATGATTGGAGTGAAGCAACGGCCTGGTTTGCTCCGCGTTGCGACAACGATTTTGTTCTTCCTCTTGCTGCGGTATGTGCAAGGCTGTCGTTTTACGATGTGCTTCTGGCTCACGCTTCGCTTGTGGATTATAACGGCAGCGGTGTTTTGTTTACGGGTCCGTCAGGAGTGGGTAAGACTACCCAGGCTCAGCTTTGGAACAAGTTTTTTTCAGCCGATATAATCAACGGGGACAAAGCATTTATCAGAAAAAACAGCGGTGGATTTTATGCCTACGGCCTTCCGTGGAAAGGCTCGTCGGAATACTGTCTTAACAAAAAAGTTCCTCTGAAAGGCATTGTTGTTCTGCGTCAGAGTAAAGAAAATAAAATTTCACAGCTTAATCTGTCTGCAGAAATGCTGATGCCGCACATTTTTCTTCCTCATTGGGATGAAAATGCGGTTTGCAGGGCGCTTGACACTCTGGATGAGCTGGTGAACAGTGTGCCTGTTTACCTTCTTGAGTGCAGGGCAGATGAAGAAGCTGTCAGAATCACCCTCAATAAAGTTTTTGATAATCAATAAAAACATCCGTAAGGGTGTTTTTGTTTTAAGGTGGATGGAATATGGATAACAGAAAATGGTTTAAAGAAGCGCAATACGGAATGATGGCTCATTGGGGCCTGTATTCTCTTTTAGGCGGTGAATACAAGGGCCGCAGGGTGCTCGACTATGCTGAATGGATACAGAGCAATATGCCTGTTCCGAACGCTGAATATGCCCGCCTTGCGGAGATTTTTAATCCGATTTATTTTAATGCCGATGAATGGATTCGCTTGGCTAAGGAATGCGGAATGAAATATTTTGTGTTTACCTCCAAGCATCACGACGGATTTGCAATGTTCAAATCCTATGCCGATAAATTTAATATTGTTGATGCCACACCTTTTGGCCGTGACGTTGTTGCCGAGCTTGGTGAGGCCTGCTATAAGCACGGACTTAAATTCGGGCTTTATTATTCTCAGGAGCTTGACTGGCGTCACCCTCACGGCGGCGGCTACACCAATTTGTCAGGTTGCTCAGGCACATCATGGGATAATAACTGGGATTTTCCTGACAGAAGCAAAAAGGATTTTTCAATCTGCTTCGAAGAAAAAATCAAGCCTCAGGTCAAAGAGATTCTCACAAATTACGGGGATTTGTGCCTTATATGGTTTGACGTGCCCCACACAATCACAAAGGAGCAGAGTCTTGAGCTCAACGCCCTTGTTAAAGAATATCAGCCTGATTGTCTCATAAATTCCCGTATCGGCAACGGTGCTTATGACTGTGTTTCGTTGGGTGACAATGAATATCCTACGGAATTTAAACCAACCGAAAATGATGACCCCAACAGCCTTAACGGTTTCAAGTATTCACCTTACGGTCTTTATGAAACCGCGGGTACGCTCAATTCCTCATGGGGATATAAATACTATGACCAGAACTGGATAACTCCCGAGGAAATTGCACAAAGAAGAGCGCGCCTTAACTCCATTGGTGTGAATTATCTTCTCAATATAGGCCCTGACGGTCTCGGCAGAATCCCTTCATTTTCTGTTGAGGCGTTAAAAAAAGCCGCTGATCTTATGAAATAAAATTTGCCCTCTGCTTTAAGCAGAGGGCTTTATTGTTAATATTCCTTTATTCCTTTGATTTCGTGAACTATTCTTTCAAAAAGACTTTCGAAAAAGTTTATTATTCTTTCAAAAATATTTTCTCTTTCATATTTCACGTTTTCGCCGTCACCGCCGAAGCAACCGATGTTATTGCTTGTGATTTCATTGCCGAAAAAGTCCGTTGTAAGGTCGTTGCCTTCAATTTCCACGCCTTTGTCGATCAGCGGTGAATCTTCCGAGAGTCTGAAGCTTTCGGGGTTTGTCAAATCGTCGCCGACGAAGCCGGGGAGTCTGTTAATGGATTTAAATGTATCGCAAAGAGGCTTGTTTGTGCCGTAATAGCAGTTGCTTGCAAAAACATTGCCGTCTCTGAAATAGTCCGCCATATCGTAGCAGACAACATAACCTTCATCGGGAATAATAATGTTGTTTGCAATCACAGAATCATACATATCAATCATATAAAAGTCTGCACAGTTTACAATGGTGTTGTTATAAAAGTTCAGACCGTGCTCACCGGGGTTTGCAGAAATGCGGCTTCTTCCCTTGTTATCGTTAACAGAAAGGCAGTAGCGCACCGTGTTGTTGAAATGACCGCTGTAATTGGGGCAGTTGCAGATAAAACGCATATTATCGTGAGAATAGATATATTGATATGTGCAGTTGTTGGAGTGGGAGTCAAAGTCCACAGCCATACCGTCGCCCACATTTTTCTGACCTGCAATTTCACAATACTGAATTGTGCTGTTTTCGCTTCCCCAGAACCACATTGCCGCGGTGAAATAAAGAATGTTACCGTTTTCATCAGTTCCCGGGCCCTGACAGCAGTTGATGGCTCTGCAGTTTGTAACAAGTGCTCCGTCACACATACCAACCAGAACTGCTTCGGCATCCATCTCGTGAAGATAGCAGCCTTCAATCAGAAGACCTGTGTTATAAACAGGGTCTATATCCTCTTCATTTTTGCAGGCCCAGTCCTGTCTGTCATTCCATGAACCCCAGATGATGAAGCCGTTGGCGCAGTTGTAAACCTCGCAGTTTTTGATTGTCAAATCATTAACCGCGTATCGGGAGCGGGCGGGGAGACCCTTAACCATAACTGCGGCTCTTGCAGATGATGCACCGTTTGAAAAATCGTCACGGCTGTTTACTCTGTGATTCTGCATATCGGTAAAGTATACGTTATCAATCACAATGCCCTCTGATGTCTGGTTGAGGGTGTCAATCCAGATTCCGCCGCCGTTTGGCGCAGAGATATGAAGATTGGAAACCGTTACGTAAGAACAGTCAAAAAGGCGCAAAACTTCTGTTTTTTCGTTTGTTTTGAGAATTGCTTTTTCTCCCTCGCCGTAGGATGAAATCACAATGGGGTTATCCTTTGTGCCGTTGCAGGTGAGGGTAACTGCGCAGTCATATTCACCGCCGTTTTTAAAAAGAAAATGAGTACCGGCTTCAATTATGAAGTCCTTGAGACCACCGATTGTTTTAACGGGGCTGTTGATGTCGGTGCCGCTGTTTGAATCGTCACCGTCAACCGAATCGATGTAATAATATCTTTTGACGGACTCCTGTGCAAAAGACATTGTACCCATACAGCCGAAGATGATTGCAAATGCAAGAAAAACGCATAAAATCTTGTTTGCTGTTTTCATAAAAACACTCCTTTTGTCATTGTGTAATATTATTCTCTTCGTCAACCTTGCCTACACATTTTGTTTTAACTGAATACGGTGCATCAAAAACGTTGTTTTTGATTTCCGCTTCTCTCAGGTATTCAAGCCATATCAGGTGCTCGCCGTCACAGGGACATTTGAAAATGTTGTTGACAAGTGTCAGCTTGCCGTGGACAAATTCTTCTGAGCTTTCGTCCATAACCTTTGGTGTGTAGCGGATTGTGGGCGCACCCTGCCACATTTTTGCATAGTCGCAATTGATGATTACATTGTTTCTGAAAATAATTTCATTTGTGTAGCCCGACTCGAACCAAAAGTTGCAATCGTCCTCAATCAGCAGGGCAGGACCCCACAGATTGCGTAATCGGTTGTTTTCAATAATGACCTCGCCCCTTGTGGTGCACAGGATTCCTCTGCCTGAGGTCGGGCCGAAATCGCAGTTTCTGACATACAGGTCGGGTGTCCAGGTTGCGTTTTCAACCACATCTTTTTTAAGCTTAATGTCAGGCAACTTTTTGTCAAGATAAAGCTTTATGTCGGTATCATTGAGCCGTTTGTAATCAGCAACTCTTGCTGAGGAGTAGGGGATAAGGGTGTCCCACTTGATGAAATCAAGTATATCTCCCTTTTCAAAAGCCTGAAAGCCCCAGGTTTCGGGGTGCATAAAACGAACTGTGATGCTGTTTTCTTTTTTGTTTCGACGGATAATTCTCAGATGCGTTCCGTGCACATTTATGTAGTCATCGTGAGCGCCGCTTGCTTTGCAGTTTTCAATTGTCAGCTTTCCCTTACAGCCCGAAAACTGAAAGAAGTCCGCCGTGCTTGCCGCCGTTCTGTGGTCGGCAGGGGTAAAATCGCAGTTGCGGAATGTAACCGTGTCACAGAATTGAGAAACAATACCTAATCCGTGCATAAACTTAACCCGCAGATTTTCAAAGGTGAGGTTGCGGCAACGCTGAAAATAGCTTCCCGTCTGGTCACGGACAATACTTCTCGTTTGCATTATGTGCCCCGTGGGGAAAAACGCATCTTTATTTTTGAGTGTTACTCTCAATGTGTGTTCGCCTGTTTTGATTACCTTTGTAAATTCAAGGTCAAGCTTTCGAAAGTCGCGGCACATCTCAGCTTCGGGGTCATAGAGCTTAAAATATCTGCCCTTGCCGATATGCTCGCTTTCCCAATACGGCTTGCCGTCAAGTCCGTCCTCGCCTTGCCAGATGATGCTGTTTTTCTTCACTCTGAAACGGCAGTCGTGATTGATTTCAATTTCACATTCACCGCCGTTGTTTGAAAGAATTTTAAACTCCGTCATAGTGGGGCAAGCGTAGTCGATAATAAGATTTTTGACGGTAATATTTTCACACTCGTTAAAAAGCAGAGGTGTCATCTTGCCGTGAATGAGAATTGTTGCACCGTTGCCGTCGATAGTGATGTTTTTCTTTTTGTCAAGATAAACAGCACTTCTGCGGAGCCCCTTGGGGTTTTCGTGCCGCTTGGCCGTGTTTGAGCAGAAATAACCCGTGTGCTCAAAGGAATCATCCTGCCGCACGTGGTAGATTTTATCTTTTTGTAAGGTAACGGTTTTGCCGTCTTTTATATTTACAAACAAACTGCTTAACTCATTCATTTTATCACCAATTTAAGTATAAAATAATCAGCGTTAAAAATCAACTCAAAAAGTGTTGTATATTTTCAAAAAATCAATTATAATTTATACAGAAAGCTCAAAGGAGATATATTATGAATTTTATGGAAATTGCAAAGCTTCGTCAGTCCTGCAGAAGCTATGACGAAACTAAGCCTGTTGAAAAAGAAAAGCTTGAGGCGATGCTGGAGGCGGCTCGTCTTGCACCCTCTGCCTGCAACTCTCAGCCATATCATTTCACCGTATGCACAGGCGAAACTGCCAAAAAGGTTGCCAAAGCAACAATGGGTCTTGGCATGAACAAGTTTGCCCCACAGGCTCCCGTGATGATTGTTGTCTCGGAAGAGTCATACACCAAAATGGCGGCGGCAGGCTCTGTTGTTTCCAAAAATGACTATCGCTCAATGGACATCGGCATTGCTGTTGCATACCTCACAGCAGAGGCGGCGGCACAAGGCCTTGGCACCTGTATTTTAGGTTGGCTTGATGAATCCGAGGTGAGAAAAATCTGCGGACTCAAGCACACCGTAAGGCTTGTTATTTCTGTTGGCTACGCAAAAGAGGATGACCCCCTTCGCAACAAAAAAAGAAAGCCCATTGAAGAGCTTGCTTCATACAAATAAAAAAACAAGAGTACAGGCTGCATACCTGTACTCTTTCTTTTTACTGCCAATAATCCACGTCGTGGGGGAGGTTGATGTTCTTTGCTTTGAAAACAGGTGTTTTACCCTGCTTGCGCTGTGTGTCATAATCCTTGAGTGCCGCAACAGCATATTTGCTCAGATACAGAATTACGGGCATATTGATTACGGTCATCAGTCCCATTGTAACATCAGCAATGTTCCACAAAAGGTCGGCTGAAAGACCGGCACCGAGGAAAATAAGCGCGGCGGCAACAATGTGATAAACTGTCATAAACTTTTTGCCGGG
>JAGBHX010000043.1 GCA_017935265.1 Clostridia bacterium
ACGATGAGCCTGCCCACTGAGGCATTGTGTCGGTTTCACGCTTTGCAGGTCCGCCGCAGCAGGGGCAGGTTGTGTTAACCCAATCTGTCATGGGAGCCAAAGGTGATTCACCGTTTTCGGTGGGCTCATAGGAATCTACATCGGGAAGCTCAAGAGGAAGCTGGTCCTCGGGAATGGCAACCCAGCCGCACTTTTCACAGTTAACAAGAGGAATGGGCTCACCCCAATATCTCTGACGTGAGAACACCCAGTCACGGAGCTTGAAGTTAACCTTTGTTTTGCCCTTGTTGTTTTCTTCAAGCCAGGCTTTGATTGCTTCCTTGGCTTCTTCAACGCTCATACCTGTAAGGAAGCCTGAATTTACCATAACACCTGTAGAGCAGTCGGTAAAGGCTTCTTCTTCAATGTTTCCGCTCTTAACAACCTCAACCATAGGAATGTTGAATTTTTTTGCAAACTCCCAGTCACGGGTGTCGTGAGCAGGAACAGCCATAATAGCACCTGTGCCGTAAGACACAAGAACATAGTCAGAAATAAAAATGGGAATTTCATTGCCGTTTACGGGGTTGATTGCCTTAACGCCCTTGAGCATAACGCCTGTTTTGTCTTTGTTTACTTCTGTTCTCTCGAAGTCGGACTTTCTCATAGCCTCCTGCTGATATGCACGGATTTCGTCCATATTTTCGAGTCTGTCAGCCCACTTTTCAAGGTAAGGATGCTCGGGAGAAACGACCATATATGTTGCGCCGAAAAGAGTGTCGGGGCGTGTGGTATAAACCGTGAGCACATCGCCTGTTGTTGCAACAAAGTCAACCTCTGCGCCTGTTGAACGGCCGATCCAGTTTCTCTGCTGAGTTTTAACTCTTTCGATAAAATCAATATCATCAAGGTCGTCGATAAGGCGCTGTGCATACTCCGTAATTTTGAGCATCCACTGGCTCTTGACCTTTCTTACAACTTCACTGCCGCAACGCTCGCAAACGCCGTTGACAACCTCTTCGTTGGCAAGAACGCATTTGCAGGAGGTACACCAGTTAACAGCCATTTCTTTTTTATAGGCAAGACCCTTTTTGAAAAGCTGAAGGAAAATCCACTGAGTCCACTTATAATATTTGGGGTCAGTTGTGTTGATTTCTCTGCTCCAGTCAAAAGAGAAGCCCAAGGACTGAAGCTGCTCCTTGAAATGAGCAACATTCTGCTTTGTTACCTCTGCGGGGTGAATGTGATTTTTGATTGCAAAGTTCTCTGTGGGAAGACCGAAAGCATCCCATCCCATGGGATAAAGCACATTGTAGCCTTCAAGACGCTTCTTTCTTGCAACAACATCCAATGCTGTGTATGAGCGGGGATGTCCTACGTGAAGACCCTGACCTGAAGGATAAGGAAATTCTACAAGACAATAAAACTTAGGAAGTGTGAAATCCTGCTTTGCGTGGAAAACACCTGTTTCTTCCCAATGCTTCTGCCATTTCTTTTCTACCGTTTTAAAATCGTAACCCATCATAAATCCCTTTCTTTTATGAAAATCGAAAATCAGTCGGCTGTTACAAGTGAGGAAATGTCAATCTGCTCACCATCTGCCCAGAGCTTTTCGAGATTATAATACTCTCTTGCTTCTTTTGTAAAGACATGAACAACAACGCTGTCATAATCAAGAAGAATCCAGCCTGTTGCTTTGCCCTCAACATGAGTGGCATTTTTGCCTTCAAGTGAAAGCACATATTCAACCTCATCGGCAAGTGACTTGACGTGAGTGTTTGAAGTACCGTTTACAATAACAAAGTAATCTGCAACAACAGTTACCTGAGCGGTAGCTATCAGGCAGATGTCCATACCCTTCTTTTCATCGAGGGCCTTAACAATTTTTTCTGCAATTTCTCTTGGTGTCATAATCTGACCTCTTTCAATAATTCGTTATAAAGCTCAACACTGTCGGGGTGAATCGTCTGCCCCTTTTTAATTAAATCGGGAATTGTGTAACGAAGCGAATAAAGCATTGCTTCTTCAAGGCTTCTTGCAGACAAAGCACGCATAACATCCACATCGGGATAATTCCTTTCGGCAGAAATAAAATCTGCGATGTAAATGATTTTTTCCGTAAGGCTCATTCCTGCCCTGCCCGTGGTGTGATACCTGACAGCGGTGAAAATTTCTTCGTTTTCAATATCGGTATTCTGCCTTACAAATTGCTCGCCCGACATTGCGTGCCAGAGCTTTTTGTTGCTTTTTTCCGCCTGAGTGAGAACAACACCGCCTTTTTCAAAAAGGCTGAGATGTTCTTCATCCGGGGCGTTTTTGGTTATATCATGGAGAAGACCTGCAGTGTAGCAAAGGTCTGCATCTGCGCCGTAAATCAGAGCCAGATCACGGGAACTGTCGGCAACATTCAGACTGTGGATAAACCTCGGCTCCTGAAGCCTCTGACGAAGAACATCAATTATTTTTTCATTGTTCCAAATCATCGGCGTAAAGTCCTCTTTCCTGAATATAGTTTTCTACACCGTCACAGATCAAGTCTTTTTCCATAGCCTCTTTCGGATACTTTCTTATCCACGTTGAGCTGACTTCAAGAGGGTCAAAATCAAAAACAACAAATCTGTCTTCACGGTGCGGATATCTGCTTTTAACATATCCGCAAAGCTCTGCGGTGAGTCCGTCTTCCCTGCCGGCGGCACAGACCGTTGCGAGATTGAGAATTTCCTCCGGTTCGCGCCAGGTGTGGAAAGAAAGGAGCATATCCGACCCCATTACAAAAAACAGCTCATCGTCAGGATACTGCTCTCTCAGCTGCTGCAGGGTGTTGACGGTGTAGCTTTTGCCCTTGCGCCTGAGCTCAATATCGCTCACCAGAAAGCAGCTTTCACTAAAACAGACCCTGCACATATTGAGCCTGTCCTCCCCTGTTGCCAGGTCGGGAGCCTCCTTGTGGGGCGGAGTATATGTCGGAATAATCATCATTAAATCCAACGAAAGCCTGCTCATAAATTCAAGAGCAAGCTTTTTATGTCCTTGGTGGGGCGGATTAAAGGTTCCGCCGAAAATTCCTATGCGCATTATCGGATGTTAACCTTCTTGCTCATTATGAAATGAGTTGCAAAGAAGATGCCTGCGCCAAGAATAAGGTAAACAAAAATCGAAGCGATATCAACGGGAGAATTACCGTTGGCAAGAAGTCTTGCGTACTGAAGGTTATCGGTAATAAGGCTCATTTTTCCGTCAACAAAGAAAAGTGAGAAAACGATTTTGTCGTTGATAAATTCTGCAAATTTTGTTGCAACACCTGCAATGGGAACAAAAAGAACGATTGTCCAGAAAATCGGCTTTTTCTGAAAATGTCTTGTGTTTGCAACTGTGCTTGTGAAGAAAACAGTGATTGTAAAGAATGCAAACTGAATGAAATAAAGAATGATTCTGATAACAATTGAGAAAATTGTGGATGCAACGTTAACAGTGGATACCTGTTCAAGCATACCCATAATCAAATCATAATTTTCGCCGAGGATTTCTTCTTTGAGAACAACGATTGTAACCCACAGGCTTGCAAGAAGCGCCGCAAGAGCAATAACAAACCATACAGCAGAAACAATAACCTTTGAGGCGAGTATCATCCAGCTTTTAACGGGAAGAGTAAAGGTGAGATAACCCTGTTCACCGTAAAGCGTCTTTTGAAAATCGTTGAGCACGAACACAACCGTAAGCACAAAAAGGCAAAGGGAAACAACAAGGAGCAAAACAATACCCATAGCTTCCATAACGGTCATATCCGCATCTGACTTTGCGTAGTGAGAAATAAGTGTACCTGCTGAGATGCCGGCAACAATCAGATAGATAACGCCCATAATTCTGCCGGTTGAGATAAAGTCATTTTTAAGAAGTTTAAGCATCATAGCGGAACACCTCCTTGAACAAGCCTTCAACTGTCATTTCATGCTTTCTGATGGTTTCAACATCTGTGTTGGCGGCAAGAACTCCGCCCTTGATCATAACAACTCTGTCAAGAATACCCTCAATGTCATAAATTAGGTGTGTTGAAAGAAGAATTGTGGAATTTGCAAGATGATTTTTCATAATTGTTTCAAGAATGAAATCTCTTGCAACGGGGTCAACACCGCCCAGAGGCTCGTCAAGAATATAAAGCTGTGCCTCACGGCTCATAACAAGAAGAAGCTGAACCTTTTCCTGCTGGCCCTTTGACATTGTTTTAATCTTCTGCTTTTCGTCAAGGTCAAAGGCACGAAGCATTTCGTAAGCCTTGTCTTTGTTGAAGTTTTTGTAAAAGTCTGCCATATAGTTGATGGCGGCTTTGGGGGTCATCCAGGCAGGGAGAAAATTCTTTTCGGGAAGATATGCAATTGCATTCTTTGAATCCACACCGGGCTTTTCACCGTTGATGAGAATTTCACCCTCGTAGTCGTTGATAAGACCTACAATAGACTTTATCATTGATGTTTTTCCGCAGCCGTTAGGTCCGAGAAGACCGACAATCTTTCCCGGTTCAATGTTGAAAGATACGCCGCGCAAAACCTGATGAGAGCCGTAGCTTTTTTTGAGATCTTTAATTTCTAAAATAGGCTTTGCCATTTTTTAGCCTCCTTAAAGTGTATACTTACCAGAATAAATACTGTGACATCTTATTATATCACTAAAACCGTATTTTGCAAATACTTTTTTACTAATTAAGCCGTTTTTTCCTTTTGTTGATTATTTTCTTAACAAAAAATACCGCAATACCAACGGGAATGGCAATAATAACAGCGGCGATTATATACTTCATAGGTATCAGATCATAAAAGCCGTCGCCGATAACTGTCAGCAAAAACACTCTGGGTAATATTCCCAGCAGGGACAAAATGAAATAGGGCACAAATTTAAAGTCAAAGGCGCCCATAAAAAGGCTTGAAAAGTCAATGGGAATACCCGTGAAACGGATTGTGAAAATCATCAGATTTTTATTTTTTGACTTCATATTCAGAAGCTTATCTCCTGCCTTGTTGCCGCTGAGCTTTTCAGTCACCGCATCCTTACCGAGAAACCTCCCGAGAAAATATGTGCACACAACCTCAAGGGCGATGCCCACCGTGTTGATTATGAGTGCCTGCCAGGTTTCAAACGCCATGCCCACAGAAATATAAATAAGCGAAGCCGGCACAACAAACACAAGGGATTTAACAAAATATACACCGATTACCGTAAGCGCCGCAAAAATAAGACTGTCCGCCGAAGAAATAAGCTGACGGATATCGAGATTTGAAAGGGTTTCGTAATTGAGAATTATCACAGCCAACAATAAAACCGCAAGAATCAGCTTTGCCGCATTTAAAAGTTTTGTTTTCATAAAGCCCTCCGTATAATACTAACCACAGTAGTATAACCTCACGGAAGAAAAATTTCAACAAATAGTTGCACGTGTTTATAAATTTTTCATATTTTTATGTTTTAATGTGAAATAATAGTCAGCGTATATGTTGACTTTAATACAAAAATGTGTAAAAATATATAACTGTATGTAAACTTTTTATGAAAGGAGCTTCGGGATGATTAAAGAGAAATTTCAATGGGCGGCCATAAATCTTCTTGTTAAGAACACACTCAAGTATGTTCACAAAAATCCCCGTAAAAATCTCACAACACTTGCTGATGTTGCAGAAAAGCTTTTTATAAAAATATTCCCGCAAAAAAACTTTCAGAAGGCCAAAGAGGCCATTGCTGACGAAAACAGTGTATGGTTCAAATATGCCGAGCACGTGCTGCGCGACGTTGACCACGACCACCTGAGAAAGATGATTATGGCCTTCGGCGTTGGCGGCGGACTCAGAGGCACAAGAGCCGTAAGAGAAAACCGCGACAAATACGGTTGCAACATTCCGTGGATTATCCTTCTTGACCCCACAAGCGCCTGCAACAAAAAGTGCAAGGGCTGCTGGAGTGCCGAATACGGCCACAAGCTCAACCTCACCTATGATGAGCTTGACAGCATTGTAACCCAGGGTGTTGAAATGGGCACACATTTCTATATGTTCACAGGCGGCGAGCCTCTTGTGAGAAAAGATGATGTGCTCAGACTTTGCGAGGCTCACCCCGACTGTGCTTTCTTGGCTTACACAAATGCAACACTTGTTGATCAGAAGTTCTGTGAGGATATGCTGCGTGTGGGCAACCTCACTCTTGCCCTCAGCGTTGAAGGCAGTGAAGAAAGCAACGACTTCCGCAGAGGTGAAGGCAGCTACGGTGAAACAATGGCGGCAATGGACTTGCTCAAAAAGAACGGCTGTCTTTTCGGTATTTCCGTTTGCTACACAAGCCAGAATATTCCTTATGTTACAAGCGATGAGTTTATTGACCTTATGCTTAAAAAGGGCGTAAAATACGGACTTTATTTTAACTATATGCCTATCGGCAGCGGTGCAGTACCCGAGCTTATTCCCACACCTGAACAGAGAGTTCAGATGTATAAATGGCTTCGCAAAATCAGAAGCAGCGAAACAGGCAAGCCACTGTTTATTATGGACTTCCAGAACGACGGTGAATATGTCGGCGGTTGTATTGCCGGCGGCAGAAGATATTTCCACATCAACTCCGCAGGTGACATTGAGCCTTGTGTTTTCATTCACTACTCAGACTCAAACATCCGCAAGCACACACTTCTTGAAGCGCTGAAAAGACCTTTATTTACAGAGTTTTATCACAATCAGCCCTTCAATGACAATCATCTTCGCCCCTGCCCCATGCTTGAAAACCCGGATAAGCTCAGAGCAATGGTGGCGAAAACAGGCGCAGACTCAACTGACCTGATTACCAAAGAGGATGTTGAAACCCTTTGTTCAAAGTGCGACAGATTTGCAAAGGAATGGCAACCCGTTGCTGACGAGCTGTGGGCAAGCACAAAGCATCCTAATCCAAAGACTCAGTATTACCGTGAAACCGAAGAAGGAAAAAAAGCTCTTGACAAATAAGACTTTCGGTTGTATAGTAATGCTACAATCAAATACAGGGGTGCTGAATTTTTATTCGGCTGAGATTATACCCTTTAACCTGATACGGGTAATACCGGCGTAGGAAGTTATTATGAAATAAAAGTTTTTGCGTCTGTATTTTTATACAGACGCTTTTATTTTGCGGGTAGCTGTTTTTGATTGAATTTTAATCAAAGGATGTGTGTTTATGAAAAATAACACAAAAACGCTGGCTGTCTGCGGAATAATGACAGCAATGTCCGTAGTGCTCTCATTCATCAAGGTTTTTGAATTGCCTTACGGCGGTTCAATCACCCTTTTCAGCATGGTGCCCATTGCTTTTGCAGGCTACGCTTACGGGCCTAAATGGGGCCTTGCCTGCGGAACAGTATGGGGTGTGATTGAGTGCCTTCTCGGTGCATCGGGAACACTTGCATATCTCACAGACAATATGCTCAATTTCATAATCTGCCTGCTGTTTGATTACATTGTTGCTTTTGCGGTTGTAGGCCTTTCAGGTGTTTTTAAAAGCAAAATCAAAAACAGCAAGGCTTCATTTGCCCTTGGTGCAGGCTTTGCCGTTTTCCTCAGATTTGTTTGCCACTTTGTCACAGGCTACATCATCTGGAGAGAATATGCAGTTGACACTCTGAGCGTTAATGAATTCGGCCTTAAAATTGTCAATGCCTTTTCGGGCGAGGGCCTTGCGGCAATATATTCACTGGTTTACAACGGTTCATATATGCTCCCCGAAATCATTCTTACGGTTGTCGGCGCGTTGGTTTTAATCTCAATCAAGCCCGTTGCCAAGGAACTTACTTCAAAAAAATAATTATCAGTGCTGTATTCCGAGGGATACAGCACTATTTTTATGTAAAAATGGCAAAAAAACTTGCAAAATGCAAGAATTGACAGTATAATTATAGTGATTATTTAGGAGGTAGGTACATATGAAACACTCTGATATCATAAAAAAAATGAGCCTTGAACAGAAAGCTAACATCGTTTCAGGCTACGACTATTGGCATCTTGAAGAAATCCCCGAATTGGGACTTCCCAAAATTATGGTTACTGACGGCCCTCACGGTCTGAGAAAGCAGAACCCCAACGGTGACTCCGTAGGTCTTGGTAACTCATACCCCGCAACAAGCTATCCCACAGCTGCAACAAGCTCCTGCTCCTGGGACCTTGCTCTTATTGAAAAAGAGGGTGAGGCTCTCGGTAACGAATGCTTGCAGGAAGATGTTTCTGTTCTTTTGGGACCGGGAACCAACATCAAGCGTTCTCCCACCTGCGGCCGTAACTTTGAATATTTTTCAGAAGACCCCTACCTTGCCGGTAAATGCTCCGCCGCTTTAATCAAAGGTGTTCAGAGCAAGGGTATCGGCACTTCGCTCAAGCATTTTGCTGTTAACAGCCAAGAAGCATACCGTATGATTATGAACGAGGTTGTTGACGAAAGAGCTTTGCGTGAGATTTATCTCACAGCCTTTGAAATTGCAGTTAAAGAAGCTCAACCCTGGACGATTATGAACTCCTACAACAGAATCAACGGCGTTTACGCTTCTGAAAACACGCATCTTCAGGAGGAAATTGCCCGCGGTGAATGGGGCTTTGAAGGTCTTTTCGTTACTGACTGGGGCTCATCTGTTGACAGAATTCCCGGCCTTTATGCAGGCACCGACCTTGAAATGCCTTCAAGCGGCGACCTCAACCCCGGCAGAATTGTTGAAGCTGTTAAAAACGGCAGTCTTGATGAAGCTGTTCTTGACAAGCGCGTTGACAACGTTGTTGACCTCATTATGAAATCCAAAGAAGCACTGAGCAAAAAGCATACATATTCCAAAGAAGAGCACCACAAAATCTCAATGGAGATTGCAGAAGGTTCAATTCAGCTTCTTAAAAACAACGACAAGCTTCTTCCCCTCAAAAAAGGCCAGAAGGTTGCCGTTATCGGCGAAATGGCAAAAGCTCCCCGTTTCCAGGGTGCAGGCTCATCTGTTATTAACCCCACACAGATTGATAATGCTTTTGACGCACTTGTTACTCTCGGCGTTGACGTGGTTTACGCTCAGGGCTATGACAAGAAAAAGGACGACAGAAACGAGGCAATGTTTGCTGAGGCTATTGCAGCCGCAAAGAGCGCTGACGTTGCACTTGTTTTTGCTGGTCTTACAGAAGAATTTGAAGGCGAAGGCTACGACAGAAAGAACATCTGTATGCCCTCAAGCCACAACGCTCTTATTTCTGAAATTGCAAAGGTTAACCCCAACACAGCGGTTGTTCTCGCAGGCGGTTCAGTTGTTGAAATGCCTTGGGTAAACGAGGTTAAAGCTATCCTCAATTCAGGCCTCAGCGGTCAGGCAAGCGGCACAGCCACAGCAAGAATTCTTGCAGGTGTTGTTAACCCCTCAGGTAAAACAAGTGAAACATATCCCGTTGCTTTCACCGACAACCCCACATACGGCAACTATCTCACAAGCCCTGTTACTGCAGAGCACAGAGAGTCAGTTTATATCGGCTACAGATATTATGACAAGGCAAATAAGGAAGTTCTCTTCCCCTTTGGCCACGGTCTTTCATACACAACCTTTGAATACAGCGATTTGAAGGTTTCCAATGATGAAATCAGCGACACAGACACTCTCACCGTTTCATTCAAAATCAAAAACACCGGCGACGTTGCAGGTGCAGAGGTTGCTCAGCTTTATGTAGCAGACAAAGAGTCAACTATTTTCCGCCCCGAAAAAGAGCTTCGCGAATTTGCAAAGGTATTCCTTGCTCCCGGTGAAGAAAAGACTGTTGAAATGAAGCTTTGCAAGAGAGCCTTCGCATTCTTCAACGTTGAAATCAATGACTGGTGCGTTGAAAGCGGCGAATTTGACATTCTTGTAGGCGCAAGCTCAAGAGACATCAAGCTCACTGCAACCGTTAAGGTTAACTCAACAGTTGAGTGTGCTATCCCCGATTATAAGGCTGTTGCCCCCAACTATTATAACGACGTGGCCAACATCACAAGAGATGACTTTGCAGCTCTTTACGGTGCTCTTCCCAATCCGAACAGAGACACCACAAAGAAGATTGACATTTACTGCTGCCTTGAAGACTCAATCCACACCAAATGGGGCGGAAGAATCTGCAGGCTTATCAACAAGCTTATGGCAGGCTTCGGCTCAGCAGAAAACGGTGACGGTCAGATGATTGCCGCAATGGCAACACAGATTCCTATCCGTAACTTCATTGCAATGTCAATGGGCGTATTCACTCCCAAAATGGCAGACGGTCTTCTTATGATTCTCAACGACGGCGAGTCAGCCGGCAAGGGACTTTGCAAGATTCTCGCAGGTATTCCCAAGGCACTCACAAAGCTCCCCGCATTGTTGAAAGCAATCTGATTTAAGCCAAAAACAATCACCGAACTCAAAAAGTTCGGTGATTATTTTTATATGTTATTCAGTTTATTCTTGATAACAGCAAGTGCTTCTTCGGGAGTGTCAATTTCTTTAACGGCAGTTTCCATGGGGCAGAAGCCGTCACCCTTGCGGTTGATGATTGCATCGGTGAGAGTGTCGTACCAATATTCGATACCGTAACTTTCAAGCACCTGTGCCGCAGGCTTGCTCATAACACCTGCCCAGATTGCTCTGACCCCGAGGATAACATACAAAAGCGCCGCCGCCTTGTCCACAACCTTGTCGGCTGCAGAATAACCGCCAAAAGCTTTACCTTGGTCAATCCACTTCACAAGGGGCAAAACTCCTCGCTCGTCGGTTGTGATTACATCTTCGTCACTCACAAGAACACAGGTGTAACCCTGAGCCAGCATTTTTTTAGCTTCAGACAGATTTTTCATATTTTTTGTTAACCAAAACAACGGCAATCCACTGAATGATAATGCCTGCAACACCGAGAGCCATTGAAGAAAGAACAGCGTTAACCGTGATTCCCTCAAATCCGAAAACGGCAGTTGCAACAGCTACAGCGGCAATCCTCATAACTCTGCCCGAAAGCTGAACGGCAAGAATTTTCAGAAAGCTGTTGATTTTGACCTTACTAAGCAATCCCGACACAAGACCGTAGCTGAAAACCTCAATAACGATAAACGGCAAAGCCACGGCAGCAGGCATACCTGTGAGAGCAAAGCTTATTACGGGAGAAAGTGCACCTGCAACAGCACCCACAACGGGGCCGCCCACAAAACCTGCGAGAATAACGGGCAAGTGCATCGGAAGAAACGTTTCACCGACTGATGAACCGAAGCCCACATAAGCTCCGATAACGTGGGCAATCTGAGGCAGAGCAACAGCCGAAACAACGGCAATGATTGTTGCGAGAGTTTTATTTCTTATGTTTGTTTTCTGCAATGCTTTTACTTTCATAAAATCACCTTATTTATCAAAGATTTCAGACACAGCTTTGAGCTGTTCTCTGATATTGATTTTCTGCGGACAGATTTCCTCACAGGCTCCGCATCCGATGCAATCCTTGGCCTTACCTTTGTCAAGAGTATAAAGGTAATAATACCAGCCGCCGTTATAATCCTCGTGCTGTTTTTTGGAGTTGTAGCAAGAGAAAAGGTCGGGAATTGCAATATTCATCGGGCAGCCCTCAACGCAGTAGCTACAGGCTGTGCAAGGAATTGCATCTTCATTTTTGAGAATGGCGCAAACGGTTGAAACAGCCTTGTGCTCTCTTTCATTGAGAGGAACAAAATCTTTCATATAGCTGAGGTTGTCGTTCATCTGCTCCATATTGCTCATACCTGAAAGAGTCATAAACATACCCTCAAAGCCTGCGGCATAGCGGATTGCATAGCTTGCGATACTGCCGCCGTCAAGAGCTTCAAGCACACTTTTTGCCTTATCGGGAAGATTGACAAGCGCACCGCCTCTGACAGGCTCCATAACGATAATGGGCTTGTTGTGTTTGCGGCAAACCTCATAGCACAGTCTGCCCTCAACACCAACATCTTCATAGTCAAGGTAGTTAAACTGAATCTGAACCGTTTCAATTTCGGGATGCTCGGAAAGAATCATATCAAGCACCTCAGCCTTGTCATGGAAGGACATTCCGATATGACGCACCTTGCCCTGCTCTTTGAGCTTTTTCACAACCTCAAAGGCGTTACATTCGGTGTATTTTTTATAATATTTTTTATTGATAGCGTGGAAGAGATAAAAGTCAAAATATTCCACACCGCAGGCCTCAAGCTGACTTTCAAAAAAAGGAACAATATCCTCCTCCTTCTGAAAATAACCGTCACTGAGCTTGTTGGTGAGAATATAGCTTTCTCTGTCGTAACGCTTGGCAAGACATTCTCTTATGGCTATTTCACTTTTACCGCTGATGTAGCCGTGGGCAGTGTCAAAATAATTAAAGCCTTCTGCCATAAAGGTATCTATCATTTTTGAAAAATGGTCGTAATCCACCTCATCATTTTCAAGCATTGGAAGGCGCATACAGCCAAAACCGAAATTCTTTTTTACATTTTCAAATACGCTCATAAAATAACCTCCAAAAGTTATATTTATATTTTAGCATAAATATTCACTTTTTTCAACAAAAAGGCACCTGCAAAAGCAGATGCCGTAAAAATTATTTATTGATAATGTCATATACCTTGTCGGGATAGTCGCTCATAATGCAATCTGCACCGAGGGATACAAGATATTCTATTTCTTCCTCTTCGTTGATAGTCCAATACTGAACAGCAAGATTATGCTCGTGGGCGTAGTTAATCACCTTGGCTGTACCGAGGTTTACGCAATAAAGCTTGTAGGGAATCTGAAGAGCCACATAGTTGACGTCAAGGTCCTTAATTCCCAGGTTTGCCTTAACATAGAAGCTGAGAACCTCCATAATCGTGGAGCTTCTGAGAAGCTTGGGATAATTGTTATCAACATATTCACTTACTTCACCGTTGAATGTGCCGAAAATAACATCATCAAGAAGGTCTCTTTCTTCAAGAATTCTGTAAAGCTCGTCGGCGGCTTTTTTACCAAGCTCGTCACCGTTTTTAATTTCGATGATGTAGTCAAAATCACCGTTAGCCATAAGATAATCAAGAATATCTTCCACGCGGACTATTCTCAAATCATCGGGAACATCCTCGCCCTTGAGGTCGGCGTAGGGCATATTACCG
>JAGBHX010000044.1 GCA_017935265.1 Clostridia bacterium
GTCCTGAAAGCTTTTTTCTTAGCAAGCAAAACAATAGGAATGAAAACGAATATTCCCACAATTGCTGCAAATAAGAACATACTTGTTGAAGGCACAAGCTTTTCAACACCGTATTCAATAATGGTAAGGTTCGATATCTGACAGGCAACATCGCCAATCATGGGTCCGACAACCATCGGAATGAGTACCATAAAAATCATTCGGATGCCCTGGAAAAGGCCAACCTTATCTTCGGGAATGAAGTCACGCACAGCGGCGCTGAGCTGAATCTGAAGAATAACATAGCCGATGAGTGTGGGCGCAATACCGATGAGAACAACAACGATATTTGTGGATGTTGAAAGAATTGCAAGACCTACAATGAAGAGAATGATTGTGGGGATAAAGGCCTTGATTTTGCTCTTGTTTGCGGTTTTGAGAAGAAGCACAATACCTACCGCAAGACCTGCAACCGCCAAAACAGCGGTGATGATTGTTTTGGCATCAAACACAATGCCGGGGAGAACAACCTCTCCGAGATAAACAAAAAGATAGGGGAAGAAAACCTGAACTGCAATGTTATAAAGGCACACTGCGGCAAGGGCAAGATAGAGCTTTGAATTCTCTTTAACAACTGATGGTCTGAAGCCGTAGAAAAGGTCGCTCCAATAGTTTGAGTTTGTTTTTTCGCCTTTGATTTCGGGCTCATCAAGAGTGAAAAGGCCAACAACACCGCAAATTGCAACCACAAGACCGAGGCCGAGGAAGAATGCCTTGTAGGTGATAACGCTGCTCTGTGCAAGACTGCCGACACCCATAACCGCAACCATCGCAACAACACCAACAATCATAAGTGCTGTTTCAACCGTTGGTCTAACGGCAGGGTTGGTAACGTCTGTTACCCATGCATTAAACGCGGAGTCGTTACTGGTTGAACCCATAAAGGTCATTACCATATCCATAATGATAACTGCCCACACGGTGAATGCAAGAACTTTGACTTCATCGCTCAGACCGAAAATGGCAGAAATGTTTTCTTTTGTAATGAATCCGAAAGCGGCGGTGATTGCACCCCATACTATGTAACCCACAGAGATGAAAACCTTTCTCTTTTTCATCTTTTCGCTGAGTGTACCCATAATGAAGGTGGTCACGACTGCCGTGATTGCCGAAAGAGCAACCATTCGGCTGATTGCCGTTGTGGGGGGCATAACACCTGCGAGCGCATTGGCAGAAACACCCTCGTAAATTTCACCGTAAAGGAATGTGTTGAAATACATATTCTCAAGGTTCCAGGCTATGCCGCCCATAAAGCTGAAAATGATGATGTTCAGCCACACTCTTTTGCTGAGTTTATTTTCCATAAGCTTTGTTTCCTCCTGTTTGAAAATTTGTGCCAAACCATTATAACACACAATGGCAAAAATGTAAATTGAATTGCAGCGTTATTTAGAAACCAAATTCAAAATTATAATCATCATCAATGAGCGTATATGGTACATTGTGCTTCCGGCAAAGAGCCAACATTTGAGCATTGTCTTCAACAATACCCTCAACTGAGCAATCATCACAAAGCCGCTTTTCAATAACGCTTGCATATTTTACGATATTATCAAAGTGATTTCTGATGTAATTTTCACTCATAACAAGGCAACAAAATTTTATTGAGTTAAGATACTCTTGCGAAAAATCTTTTGCCCAGTCAAAGGGAATATAACACCCCTCCACAATGAGATTCTGCTCATTTTCGACAGCAGTTTTGATAATTTCCCTCACAATGGGCCACAGATAAGCGGTGAGGTCAGTGTCATCACTCAGAGGGGCGAGGGAAGTGTTTCCGCTTCTGATAAGTCCCATTTTAAGGTGGTCGATTGACAAATAAGGAAATTTATATTTTTCAAGAAGCTTTTGTGCAAGGACAGTTTTGCCCGTGTGAGATGCACCTGTAATCAAAATAATCATAAAAACCTCTTATTTTTCAAAAAAGTGTGCTTCAACCTCGGCGCAGATATAGTGATAAATGGGGAGGTGAAGCTCCTGAATTTTAAAGGTTTCGGTTTCGGGGGCACAGATGCAGATGTCGGAGTGCTCTCTGAGCTTGCCGCCTGTTTTGCCTGTGAGACCGATAACGGTTACGCCCAAGGCCTTGGCAACCTTAACAGCGCCGAAAACGTTTTTGGAATTGCCCGATGTACTGATTGCAATGAGAATGTCGCCCTTGTTGCCCAACGCCATAAGAGGCTGAGCGTAAATCAGCTCGGGGTCAACATCGTTGCAGAAGGCGGAGTTGAGAGCGGTCATCGCCGGCAGAGAAATTGCAGGCAAGCCTTCCTGAAGCTTTGAGATAATTTCGTCGTCAACAATAGGAGAATTTGCTTTCATTTCCGCCTTTTTGTCTTCACTTATGGGGCGGAGCTTTAAAAAGCCTTTCATCAATTCCCCCACAATGTGCTCGCAGTCGGCACAGCTTCCGCCGTTTCCGCAAAGGAGCACCTTGCCGCCTTTTTCGTAACAACTGATAATTGCATCGGTTGCCTTTACAATATCATCTTTGATTTCTGTCAAAGACGGGTATCTTTTTAATAATTCGTTCAACATATTATCACTCCAGAGCCGTTGCTATTGCGGCATAATCTCCTATGCTTTCACCAAGCATTGCAGGCACAACCTGACAACAGCCTGCCGAAAGAGGCAAGGTTTCCTGCTTTATTATTTCTTCTGCACTTTTCCACAGAAGATGATGTGAGCGTGCAAAAATACTGCCTATCACAATTACCTGCGGATTAAGAATGTCAATCACAACAGAAAGGCCTCTGCCAAGATATTCACCGCATATTCTGTAAACCTCAATGGCGGTTTCGTCGCCCTTATCGGCGGCTTCGGCAACGGACCTTGCGCTGATGTCTTCGGCGGTCATTCCCTTTTGAAAATAGAGGGGATATTCGCCTGACTGCACTTTTTCAAGAGCCTTGGTGTAGCCAAGCTGAGCAATTCCGCCACCTGAACAAAAGCCTTCAAAGGAGCCTGCCTTGCCGTATCCCACAGGGCCGAAGCGGTCAAGACGGATGTGACCGAGCTCACCTGCATTGTCGTTGGTGCCTGAATACAGTCTGCCGTCAAGAATAAGACCTGCGCCGAGTCCCGTGCCGAAGGTGAGAAAAACAACGTTGTCACAGCCCTTGCCTGCGCCGAATTTCCATTCAGCCATTGCACAGGCGTTGGCATCGTTCTGAAGCTTCGGTTTAACTGAATAATGCTCTTCAATTTGCTTGACAATTTCCACGTTATCCCAACCGGGGAGATTAGGCGGACTCATAATGACGCCTCTTTTGGAATCCAGAGGGCCGCCGCAGGAAATGCCGATTGCATCGGGCTTTGAGGGCAAAATGCCGTCAGCTATATTGATGAGCCTGTCAATCATTTCAATCGGAGAAATTGAACGGTCGGTAGGACACTTTTCTTTTTTTATGATTTTTATGTTGTCGCCGTTCACCTGTGCTGTGATTACGGCACACTTTGTGCCGCCTATATCAAAGCCTAAAGCAAGCATAAAACCGCCCCTTTACTGCATTATAAAATTATTATATATTAGTGAAATTTTTGTGTCAAGATTAACACAAATCTTTATTTTTCAATGTATATGTGTTATAATAAAATGAGATTTAATAAAGGAGTGAGAATGAAGTGGATAAATTTAAGCTGGTTTCACAGTTTCAGCCGATGGGCGACCAGCCTCAGGCGATTGACGAGCTTTGCGAGAGCATCAACAACGGCAACCGTGAGCAGACTCTTCTCGGTGTAACAGGCTCGGGTAAGACCTTTACAATGGCGAATATCATTGCCCGCCTCAACCGACCCACTCTCATTCTTGCCCACAACAAAACGCTTGCCGGTCAGCTCTGCAGTGAGTTTAAGGAGTTCTTCCCCGAAAACGCGGTGGAATATTTTGTCAGCTACTATGACTATTATCAGCCGGAAGCGTATATTCCCACCACTGACACATACATTGAAAAAGACAGTGCCGTCAATGACGAAATAGACAAGCTCCGACATTCGGCAACATCGGCTCTTTCGGAGCGCAGAGACGTAATCATTGTTGCCAGTGTTTCGTGCATATACAGCCTCGGCGACCCCATAGATTACCGCAGTATGGTGATTTCCCTTCGCACAGGTATGGTCAAGGAGCGTGACGAGCTGATACAAAAGCTTATTGAAATTCAGTATGAGCGCAACGACATCAGCTTTTCACGAAATAAGTTCAGAGTCCGCGGTGACGTGGTTGAAATTTATCCTGTTTATTCAAACGAAAACGCAATCCGTGTTGAATTTTTCGGTGACGAAATTGACCGTATAAGCGAGATAAATGCCCTCACGGGTCAGGTTAAAAACACACTTTCCCATGTGGCAATTTACCCTGCGTCACACTACGTTGTTTCGCCCGAAAAAATGGAAAAATCCATACGCATTATTTATGAGGAAATGGAAAAGCAGGTTGAGGCTTTTCAGGCAGAGGGCAAATTGCTTGAGGCTCAGCGCATTAAGCAACGCACGGAGTATGACATTGAAATGCTGCGTGAAACGGGCTTCTGTAAAGGAATAGAAAACTATTCCGCCATTATGTCGGGCAGAAAGCCGGGCGAACCGCCCTTTACCTTGCTTGATTATTTCCCCGATGATTTTCTTCTTTTTGTGGATGAATCCCACGTTACTCTGCCCCAGGTCAAGGGTATGTTCGGCGGTGACTATTCACGAAAAGACAGCCTTGTTAAATTCGGCTTCCGTCTGCCCTCGGCTTATGACAACCGTCCGCTGAAATTTGAAGAATTTTATGCAAAAACGGGGCAGAAGGTGTTTGTCAGCGCAACCCCCGGTGAGTTTGAAAAAAACACAAGCGCCCACACGGCAGAGCAGCTTATTCGCCCCACAGGTCTGCTTGACCCCGAAATCATTGTCAAGCCCACCGACGGTCAGATTGACGATATTGTGTCGCAGATTAACCAAAGGGTTGAAAAGGGTGAGCGTGTTCCTGTGACAACGCTTACCAAAAAAATGGCCGAAGATTTGACCGATTACCTTGAAAACATCGATATTAAGGTGCGCTATATGCACTACGACGTTGAAACCATTGAGAGAATGAAGCTTATCCGTGAGCTTCGTCTGGGTGAATTTGACGTACTCGTGGGTATCAATCTTTTGCGTGAAGGCCTTGATATACCCGAGGTTTCGCTGGTGTGTATTCTTGATGCTGATAAGGAAGGCTTCCTGCGCAGTGAAACGTCGCTTATTCAGACAATCGGACGAGCCGCCCGTAATGCAGAGGGTCAGGTTATTATGTATGCTGACAGCGTTACACCGTCAATGGAAAGAGCGATAAAAGAAACGGCTCGAAGAAGAGAAAAACAGCAGAAATATAACCAAGAGCACGGCATTGTTCCCAGAACAATAAAAAAAGAGGTTCGAGATATTCTTGAAATCTCTACTCACGAGGGTGACAAGCCCTCAAAGAGAATGACCCGTGAACAGCGTGAAGCGATGATTAAACAGCTCACCGCCGAAATGAAAGCGGCGGCAAAAATTCTTGAATTTGAGCACGCGGCATATCTCAGAGATAAAATTGAAAAATTAAGAAAAGGAAACTAAAATGCAGGTTAAAGATATTTTTATTAAAGGAGCAAGAGAGCACAACCTGAAAAACGTGGATGTCCGTATTCCGCGCGACAGCCTTGTTGTGTTTACGGGCCTTTCGGGCTCGGGCAAATCCTCCCTTGCTTTTGATACAATTTATGCCGAGGGTCAGCGAAGATACGTTGAGTCTCTGTCTTCCTATGCCCGTCAGTTTCTGGGCCAGATGGAAAAGCCTGCAGTTGACTATATTGAGGGTCTTTCTCCCGCAATATCCATCGACCAGAAAACAACCTCAAAAAATCCCCGTTCAACAGTGGGCACTGTAACCGAAATTTATGACTACCTGCGCTTGCTGTATGCAAGGGTGGGCATTCCCCATTGCCCCGTGTGCGGCCGTGAAATCAGCCGACAGAGCATTGATACAATAGTTGACAAAATTATGGAGCTTCCAGAAAGAAGCAAAATTCAGATTCTTGCCCCCATTGTCAGCGGCAGAAAAGGTGAATATGTAAAAGAGCTTGACTCAGCGCGCAAAAGCGGCTTTGTCAGGGTGAGAATTGACGGCAGTATTTACGACCTTTCGGAAACAATAAAGCTTGATAAAAATAAAAAGCACAATATCGAAATTGTGGTTGACCGTCTTATTATCAAGGACGATATAAAAAGCAGACTTACCGACTCTGTTGAAACCGCAACCAAAATGTCAAAGGGTATTCTTATGGTTGACGTTGCCGACGGAGAGGAGCTTCTGTTTTCACAGAATTATGCCTGCCCCGAGCACGGAGTAAGCGTTGAAGAGCTTTCACCGAGAATGTTCTCTTTCAACAACCCCTTCGGTGCCTGCCAGACCTGTATGGGCCTTGGTATATTTACAAAGCCTGACGAAAATCTTATTGTGCCCGACGACAGCCTTTCCCTTGCTGACGGTGCAATTAAAGCCACGGGCTGGTCAAACGCTGACGGAGGCACAATTGCTCAGATGTATTTTGAAGGCGTAATGAATGCTTATGGCGGAAGTGTTGACACCCCTTACAGGGATTTGCCCAAGGAAACAAGAGACGTGCTGATGTACGGAACAAAGGGCAAAAAAATTAAAATGGAGCGTAAAAATGCCTACGGAAGCGGCACTTATATGACCGACTTTGAGGGCATTGTAAACAACCTTGAACGCAGATATAACGAAACCTCAAGCGAATGGTCACGTAATGACATTGAGCAGTATATGAGTGTTGTGGAATGCCCTGACTGTAAGGGCGCAAGGCTCAAAAAAGAAAGCCTGGGTGTAACCGTTGCCGGCATAAACATTGACGAGCTTTGCCGAAAGCCAATCAGCGAAACTCTCGGCTTTTTTGAAAATCTTAAGCTTTCTGCAAGGGATGAGATGATTGCAAAAGCCATTGTTAAAGAAATTAAAGACAGAATCCGCTTTTTAACAAGCGTAGGTCTTGAATACCTCACTCTTTCCCGTTCTTCTGGCACTCTTTCAGGCGGCGAAAGCCAGCGAATCCGCCTTGCTACTCAGATTGGTTCATCACTTATGGGTGTGCTTTACGTTCTTGATGAGCCCAGCATCGGACTTCATCAGCGTGACAACGAAAAGCTTCTTGACACACTCCGTCATCTCCGTGATTTGGGTAATACCCTCATTGTGGTTGAGCACGATGAAGACACAATGTATGCTGCGGATTATATTGTGGATATTGGCCCGGGTGCAGGTATTCACGGCGGCAATGTGGTGTGCTGCGGAAGTGTTGAAGATATTAAAAACTGCGAACAGTCCGTAACCGGTCAGTATCTCAGCGGCAAGAAGAAAATCCCTGTTCCGGAAGAAAGAAGAAAGGGTAACGGCAAAAAAATTGTTGTCAGAGGTGCGGCGCAGAACAATCTTAAAAGCATTGATGTTGAAATTCCCCTCGGCAAATTTGTTTGCGTTACGGGCGTTTCGGGCTCAGGTAAGTCTTCACTTGTTAATGAAATTATCTACAAAAAGCTCGCTTCAAAGCTCAACGGAGCAAAAAAATTCCCCGGAAAGCACGAGGGCTTTGAGGGAATTGAAAATCTTGATAAAATTATCGACATTGACCAGTCGCCGATCGGCAGAACGCCACGCTCAAACCCTGCAACCTATACGGGCGTGTTTGACGACATCAGAAATCTTTTTGCCGAAACAAAGGATGCAAAGCTCAAGGGCTACAAGGCGGGGCGCTTTTCTTTTAACGTTAAGGGCGGACGCTGTGAAGCCTGTCAGGGCGACGGTATAACCAAAATAAAGATGCACTTTTTGCCCGACATCTACGTGCCCTGCGAGGTGTGCAACGGCGCAAGGTACAACCGCGAAACCCTTGAAGTGAAATATAAGGGCAAGAGTATTTATGACGTGCTTGAAATGACCATTGAAGAGGCAATGGAGTTTTTCTCCGCAGTGCCAAAAATCAGCCGAAAATTCCGCACCCTGTATGAGGTTGGTCTGGGCTACGTTAAAGTGGGTCAGCCGGCAACAACTCTTTCAGGCGGCGAGGCTCAGCGCGTTAAGCTTGCCACGGAGCTTGCAAGAATAAGCACAGGTAAAACAATTTACGTTCTTGACGAGCCTACAACGGGTCTTCACACGGCTGACGTTCACAGACTCATTGAAGTGCTTCAAAAGCTTGTGGATGCAGGAAACACCGTGCTTGTGATTGAACACAATCTTGATGTGATTAAGGTTGCTGACCACATTGTTGACCTCGGCCCCGAGGGCGGAGACAAGGGCGGCTTTGTGGTGGCTTCAGGCACTCCGGAAGAAGTGGCAAAGGTTAAAGAATCATACACAGGTCAGTATTTAAAGAAAATGCTTTAAAAAATACCACGGTTATCATTGCGATAACCGTGGATTTTTTATTCTTCATCCTCAACGGGGATTTCTTTTATCTCGGCAAAGTCAGATTCTTCCTTTGGCTGGGAAACAGGAATGTCCTTTTCTTCCGTAAGGTCTTCGATTATGATTTCGTGCTCGGTTTCAAGCAAGGCTTCCGAATCTTCTGCCGTGGCATTCGGACCCAGGTCCTGAAGCATAAGAGCCTCAATGCCCATAATCGGCTTTTCCTGAGAAGCCTTTTCTTTCTTTTCTTTGCGCTTTTTGCGAGCTTTTTTGATTGCACCCACAATGAGGAAAACAATCACAAACAGCCACGCAACCGCAGAAATGAAGATGCCTGCCATAAGTCCGCCGGGGGTGTAGGTCATTTCAATTTCGTGTTCGCCTGCGCTCAGGTCAAAGGCGATAAACGTTTCGTCTGCAAGGTCAAAGGCTGTCACCTTTTTGCCGTCAACATAAACGCTCCAGCCTTTGTCATAAGGCACAGACGTGTAGAAAACACAGTCGTTTTCGGCAGTAACCGTGCCGCTGAGCGATGTGTCGGTGAAGGTGCTGAGCTCAAGTCCGCCCTTTGCAAGGTGATTGTAGCCGTCCTTGAAGGCGTCCTCGTTGAGAGTGTAAACATAGCAGGCGATTGTGCCTGTGTCCTGGTCGTCCTCAAGGGGCATTTCAACAGAAAGGATTTCGTCCTCCGAGTGATAGCCTATGTCGAGAATATAATATTCATCAAGGCTCTGGGTTTCGTAATATTCGCCACAGCTTACATTGATGCTCTCGCTTGCGTTGGTGGCAACATAAACATAAATGTTGCCTGACTGCTTGATATAGTAATTAGCTGTGACAGATGCGGATTCGTTATAATCTGCCTTTGAGTAGAAGAAATTCTGACCCACAAAGGTTGAGTTGTCGTTGTCGATGTTGTCAATGGAAACATCGGTGAGCTCAACGGGAGTAAATACATCTGAAATTCCCGTTGCCTTTTCCCAATAATCCTCCTGAACCTCAAAGGGATTGTCGGAAAAATCAGTGTTCCATTCTTTGATAGCAGGGTCAACGCAGTAACCCATCGGAAGCCAGTAGTTGTTTTTGTAAGCCGTAAATCCGCCCACGGTGGCAACCTCGGTGTACAGAGTGTTGTTTATTTTGTATCCGTAGTTGTCAACGATATATTTCAGCGACATCATAGCGTTATAAACAGGTGTCTGCAGGTGGTAAATATAGCTGTTGATGTAATTGCCTTTAAGGCCCAAATCATTCTGAGCATTGGCAACCTTTTCGTAAGCCATGGAAGAAAATACGGAAGTGCCGTTGTAATTGAACCAGCTGTTGTCCATAAGGGTGTTGATGTTGGTGAGCTCCATTCGGTAATGGTCGTTGCCTTCGTCGGAGTCAAGCTTTTCTTTAAGAGTGCGGAACTCAGAATATCCGTTGTTAAAATTGGGCTTGACCTGAGTTATTTCAAAATTGTTGGTGTTGGCAATAGAGGCTTCGGCAAACACACAGCACATCATAAGAAGAGCAACCGTTGGCTGATAGTAATTGGGGTTTTTCATAAGCCAGAGCACTACGGTGTAAACCGCCGCAAAAGCAATGCTGATTGCAACGGTGTTGAGGTTAACATTGCCCTGACCGATTTCTTCAGCAATTACCACAAATCCGATAAGTGCAATTCCTGCTGTGAGAAGCTCCTTGCCGCTGAATTCCTTGATGTGTAACAGTGCCTTATAAGCAATTGTTATCAGCAGGAATGAATAGATGAATGAAAAGCGCCACGGCAGGTCGTTGGGAAAATGAAAAGCGTGAATAATGAAGTTGGGGATATTAAAGTTGAATGCGGCAAAGAAAAGACCGAGGAGAAGAGTGTTGGCAATCTTTTCTTTGAGGGGGATTTTTTTGCAGAAAAGATAAAGAGGAACA
>JAGBHX010000045.1 GCA_017935265.1 Clostridia bacterium
GCTTCTTTGAAGCCGGGAACGTTTCTTGCCCACTTTGTTGTGTAGTTATAGTAGTTACCGTTTGCTGCAACGCCTGCGTGAGCTGTGTTGGGTGAGCCCTTAACGTTTGCAGGGTAATTTTCTGTGGGATACTGTTCATGATTGGGGTCATATGAATCGAGGTATGTAAGACCTGTATCACCGTTTGTTACGTCGAAGAAATTTCTGTCGAATACAAAGTAAACGGTACCGGCACCAATCCAAAGGTTTGACTTATAGTAAACATAACCTTTGAGTGAATCGCCGGGCTGAACGTAGTGGTCTGTGATTATCCACTCACCGTCAGCATCCTGCTCATAGAAATCAATGCCGAAATAGATGAACCAATTGTTGCTGCCGTCTGCATAGCCGTTAGCCTTGATCTCATCCATCGTCTTGATAACAGACTTGTCGCCTGTGTGTGAAGTTGCAGTTGTGGTTGTTTCTTCTGCTGCGGATGCTGTGGGAATTGCAAGAACAACAGTACCCATAAGCATTGTAAGGCAGAGAACCAAGCTTACAACTTTTTTGAATGTAGACATTCGTTTTTCCTCCTTCTTGTTACTGATGACCGATTTTTTACGGTCAAAAAAATTGTTACAGGCCGAAGCAAAGCGCTTCAACCCAATATACCCAATAATTATGACACAACTTTTAAAATAAAGCAATAGTATTGACAAAAAAACTTTGTTAAATATTTCTTAATGTTGTGCATCATTCACAGTGTCCGAAGCTTATATTCGTGCAACATTGCCATCTCTTGCCGCCTGAGCCACTGCAGCCGCAACCGCAGGACCGACTCTTTCATCAAAAGCTTCGGGCAGAATGTATTCCGGACAAAGCTTTTCTTCCGAAACAAGACCTGCTATGGCGTATGCTGCCGCAAGCTTCATTTCTTCGGTAATATCGGACGCTCTGACGTCAAGCGCTCCTCTGAAAATTCCCGGGAAAGCAAGCACGTTGTTGATTTGGTTGGGATAGTCGCTTCTGCCGGTGCCGATAACGGCTGCGCCTGCTTTTTTGGAAAGCTCGGGCATAATTTCGGGCGTGGGATTTGCCATTGCCATAACAACGGCATCCTTTGCCATTGATGCAACCATTTCTTCGCTGACAATTCCTGCCGCAGAAACACCCACAAAAACGTCGGCACCCTTCATTGCATCCGCGAGAGTGCCTCTGATGCAATTTTTGTTTGTGAATTCGGCAAGCTCGGCAAATGCAGGCGGTAAATCGTCGCCCTTGCAGATAATGCCCTGCCTGTCGCTCATAATTATGTTGCCTGCTCCGCAAGCGTTAAGCAATCTTGCAATTGCCGAACCTGCTGAACCTGCGCCGCTCATTGCGATTGTGCAATTTTCGATTTTTTTGCCTACACAGCGCAGTGCGTTAAGCACCGCCGCAAGCACAACAACCGCAGTGCCGTGCTGGTCATCGTGAAAAACAGGAATATCGCAGCGCTCCTTGAGCTTTCTTTCAATTTCAAAGCATCTCGGTGCAGCAATATCCTCAAGGTTTATTCCGCCGAAGCTGCCCGCAAGCAGTGCAACGGTATTGACGATTTCGTCGGTGTCCTTTGAGCGTATGCAAAGAGGAATTGCATCAATATCGGCAAACTCCTTGAACAGAAGGCATTTGCCTTCCATAACAGGCATACCGGCTTCGGGACCGATATCGCCGAGACCCAGCACCGCCGTACCGTCAGTGATAACGGCAACAGTATTCCAACGGCGTGTGAGTTCAAAGCTTTTGTTTATATCTTTCTGAATTTCAAGGCAGGGAGCGGCAACGCCCGGAGTATATGCCAACGACAGCTCCTGCTTGTTTGAAGCTTTTGTTCTTGCTTTTGTTTCAAGCTTGCCTTTCCATTCATAATGGAGTTTCAGTGACTCCTCCAAATAATTCATTTTTTACATCTCCAAGTTTATTGAGGTTATTTTGCCCAGCCCATAGAGCATTTGACTGCTTTTTTCCAGCCGTCGTAGAGTTCGTTTCTTCTCGCCACATCCATTTCGGGAGTAAATACTCTTTCAACGGAGCGGTTGTTCTGAATTTCTTCGGTGCTCTCCCATACGCCGACGGCAAGACCTGCCAGATAGGCAGCCCCGAGAGCGGTTGTTTCAACGTTTTTGGGTCTGTTGACGTTACATCTTATCATATCCGCCTGAATCTGCATCATAATGTTGCTGACACTTGCTCCGCCGTCAACACGAAGCTCCGTAAAATCTATGTCCGAATCGGATTTCATAGCTTCAAGAAGATCCGTTACCTGATATGCAATTGCTTCAAGCACCGAGCGTGCAACGTGTGCTCTGTTGACACCTCTTGTAAGACCTATGACACAGCCTCTTGCATACATATCCCAATAGGGAGCACCGAGACCCGTAAACGCAGGAACAAAATAAATGCCGTTTGCATCGGGAACGCTTTCTGCAAGTTCATCGCAGCGCTTTGCCGAGTCAATCATATGAAGCTCATCGCGCAGCCACTTGATAACCGAGCCTGCATTGAAAGCCGAGCCTTCAATGGCATATTCAACATCATCGCCGATGCCCCACGCAACGCCTGTTACAAGGTTATTCTTTGATTTTACACGTGTTTTGCCTGTGTTCATAAGCAGGAAACAACCTGTGCCGTATGTATTCTTTGCCTGACCTGCCTCAAAACATCCCTGACCGAACAGGGCGGCAGGCTGGTCGCCGATAGCGCCGCAAATCGGAATGCCTTCAAGAGATTCCAGACCGAGAATGCCCTTTGCCACTCTGCCGTAAACTCTGCTTGAGGGAACGGGTTCGGGGAGAATTGACATCGGAATACCAAGCTGCTCGCAGAGATACTTATCCCAGCAAAGCTTATCAACGTCAAACAGCATTGTTCTTGATGCGTTGGAATAGTCCGTTACGTGAACACTGCCGCCCGTGAGGTTCCAGATAAGCCATGTTTCAACCGTGCCGAAAAGGAGTCTGCCCTCATCGGCAAGCTGTTTTGCTTCGGGAACGTTATCGAGAATCCATTTGATTTTTGTGCCCGAGAAATAAGCATCTATCAAAAGACCCGTTTTGTCTTTAACGTATTCTTCAAGACCTCTTGCCTTAAGCTCTTCGCAAAGCTCTGCCGTTCTGCGGCACTGCCACACGATAGCGTTATAAACAGGCTTGCCCGTCTGTCTGTCCCAAAGAATTGTTGTTTCACGCTGATTCG
Organism: Clostridia bacterium; assembly: GCA_017935265.1. GTDB lineage: Bacteria > Bacillota > Clostridia > Oscillospirales > Acutalibacteraceae > CAG-488. The sequence goes on from JAGBHX010000045.1 coordinate 3,217, forward strand.
TTATACCGATACCTGCAATTTCGCTGGGTCTGATTCCGCCCGAAATAACACAGTTTGCAACAGCCTGAAACTGACTGTAAAGAATGGCAAGGGGGTCGTGCTCAACCCAGCCTGCCTTAGGATAAATCTGCTCAAATTCATTCTGTGCCTTGCTGACAATATTGCCTTTTTTATCAAAAATGATAGCTCTTGAGCTTGTTGTGCCCTGATCGAGAGCAAGAACGTACTTTGCCATTGATTTCATCCTTTCTTTGTGATTTATATGCCGAAATATTTTGCGGCGTTGTTATATGAAATATCTTCTGCTATTTTGCAGACAGCCTTTTCGTCAAACGGATAGAGACCGTTTTCGACCATATCGCCAAGCAGACCGCACATAATTCTGCGGAAATATTCGTGTCTGGGATACGAAAGGAACGAACGGGAATCCGTTACCATACCGACGAATTTGCCCAGCGCACCGAGGTTGCCCAGAGCTTTCATCTGCTCTCTCATGCCGTCGATATTATCGTTGAACCACCATGCGGAACCGAACTGAATTTTGCTTTCTGCATCGGAATTCTGGAAGTTGCCGAGCATTGCGCCCAGAACGTAGTTATCCTTGGGGTTAAGCGTAAAGAGAACTGTCTTGGGCAGCTTTTCTTTAACGGCGAGGCTGTCAAGGAATCTTGAAAGCTTGCCTGCAATTTCTCTGTCGTCAATCGAATCAAAGCCTGCGTCGGGACCGATTCTGTTGAACATAAGGGTGTTGTTGTTTCTCATCGGACCGATGTGCAGCTCCATAACCCAACCCTTATCGGAATATTTTTCGGCAAGGAAAGCAAGAAGAGCTGTCTTGAATTTATCCGCTTCAACAACGCTTGCTTCACCGCCGTTTTTAACCTTTGCAAAAATGCAGTCAAGTTCTTCGGCTGTTGCCTTTTCATAGGGAACGTAGGCAAAGGCGTGGTCGCTTGCGCAGCATCCGAGGCTTGCAAAAAACTCAATTCTTTCATTGAGTGCATCGCAGAGAGCCTCAAAACCGTCAATGCTTCTGCCGACACACTTTTCCATTGCTTTGAGCCAGTCTCTCCACGCAGGAAGATCTATGCCCAGCGCTTTATCAGGTCTGAAAGCAGGCAGAACCTTGCATTTGAAATCGCTTTCTTTTGCAAGAAGAACGTGATATTCAAGGCTGTCAGCAGGATCGTCGGTTGTGCAAAGATGAGAAACGTTTGATTTTTCAATCAGCTCTCTGGGTGTGAAGCCGCCTGCTTTGATTGCAGCGTTTGCCCTGTTCCAGATATCGTCTGCAGTTTTGGCGCAAAGAATATCGTTGATGCCGAAATAGCGGCGCAGCTCAAGATGGCACCAGTGGTACATCGGGTTACCGATAAGATTCGGCATAATCCCGGCAAACGCTTTGAATTTTTCATATCCGGTTGCATCGCCTGTTATGTATTTCTCATCAACACCGCAGGAACGCATTGCACGCCACTTATAGTGGTCACCCGCAAGCCAAAGCCAAGCGATGTCGGCGGGCTGTGCATTTTCATATATTTCTTTTGGTGAAAGATGGCAGTGCCAGTCAAAAATCGGCATTTTGTCTGCCGCCTCAAACATTTTTATTGCAGGTTCGTTGTTGAGCAAAAAATCTTTGCCCATAAATTCTTTTGCCATAATAAACACCTCCAAGCACGCGGCTTTGATTTATTAAAGAACAAATATAAGTGTTATTCCCACTGCCCAAACTATAACGGGAACCGAAAATCTTTCAAGAATTGCACCGATGTAAGTGCAAAGTGCGGGCAAAAACATAAATATGCCACCGACTTTTGACTTTGTATCTTTTGAGCGGAGCTTTTCAAGCGTTATATCCCAAAGATTCTGCGCAACCTCAAACTGAGGGTGAAGGCAGCACATCACGGAAACACCTGCATAAAGAACAAGGATATAAATAACAAACAATAAAACGGAATCTGCGGGTGCTACGCCGAGAACACGAAGGTTTATAATGCCGAAAATTGTCAGAGGCAAGCCTGCAATAAGGCTCATTACGCCGGGGGCGGTTGCCGAAATATAAGCCGCGGAAGCCTTCTTTGGCAACACGTGTTCGATGTGACCGCACATTTCATCCGCTCTGAGATAGCCTGTATTCTCGACAGACAAACCGAGCAGCAAGCAGGTAACCTGCTCCCAGAATGCTCTGAGAAAAGCACCGGGGAAAGTGATATGTTTTCCTATAACATATAAAATTCTCATACCAAATCATAATCCCCCTGTGTCAGAATTTCCCAGGCGGTCTTTTCGCCGCTTATCAAAGCTTCACCGTCATCTGTGGTTTTGTAGTCCTCCGGGAACATATAGTAGATTTCTGCAATCTTAAGCTTTTCTTCATCCGTCGGCTCGCCGTGCTTTTCGTAAAGCTTTGCACAGATATAACACGTTTCCTTGATTTTTTCAAGCGATATGCCTGCACTCTCTTCTTCGTTAAGCATATATGCGGCAGAAAAACCGTTGTCTATATAGGTAAATGCGTTTTTATAATCTCCCTGTGCAACAAACATCAGGGCCATCTGCCTGTAGGTTTCGGGCGTGGCCGCATAATTTGCCATAAGCGTATCACCAAGCACCATCACCTTGTCATATTCGCCCTTACAGCGTGCCACCTTAAGCTGCATTTCCTGTGTTTCGCTGTAATTGCCGAAATCCTCAACCAGTCCGTCAACAAAATCTTCAGCTTCCTCAAGCATACCGTTATCAATTAAAATGTCGGTTTTTTGGGTGTACGCATTAAAATTGTTGTTGTTATCCGAAATGAGTTCATCCATAAGAGCCAGTGCCTTATTATGCTCCCCTGTTACATTAAGTATATTGGCATAATCAGAATAGTAAAGCCACTTATAATCCATGCCGGATTTCTTTGCGTAATCATCGCAAGTCTCAAGCCACTTAAGGCTTTCTTCTATTGATTGGTCATAGTACACAGCAGCCATTAAGTATTTCTGATATGACGTATAAACCTTATCCACACCTTCCTGCTGCTCAATTTCACCGATGAATTTAATGCTTGCATCATATGTGTTTGCCTCAGGTGCCCTGTTTGAATTATAGAGAGCATCAAAAGCACGTACAATACCCTTATATTGCTCCCAATACGGCTTGGCTGTTTCTGTTTTTGTGAGCGGAGTGTTATCGTTCACCTCAAGTTTTTCAACCGCCGTAAGAGGACCGTACATCTTGGCGTATGCCTCAAACATCTTTGCGTGTGTGCCTGCGCCGAGTTTAAAAAAACGGCGCAAAAACGGCTCGGGGCTGCCCTCTTGCCAATTAATCAGATTGCGAAAATCGGAAAGAGTGCTGTCCATCTGGTCATAATAATAGACTGCATCGTTCCAGCTTTTTTCTTTCACCGCTTTTTCGGCACGGACGCAGAGTATTGTCGGCGAAACAAGAAAAACGCTTGCCGCGATTGCCACAACCGCAAGCACAAGCGAGGCTGCACCCGCAATCCAGCCCATAATCGGCACACGGGTGTTAAGCATTTCAACAAGACAGTCTTCGCAGAATTCCGCACCCTCAACGCAATTGTGCTCACCGCACCTTGTACAAGGGTCGGTTACTACCTCTTCCTCCTGATTTTTTTTCGATTTTTTCTTGCTGTTATCTTTAGGGTTAATATCCTTGTTTGCTTTCAAGTCAAATCCTCCCGTCAAATTTTGTTTTACAGATAATTGTAGCATTTTTTTATATCAATTTCAATAGACAGTATGTATATTTATACCATTCATTATTACCGCCAGACAAACATATATTTTTTACAGTCTTTTACTTTTTACGAATATGTGTTATAATTAAATTATAACCCACATCAGAGTCTTGAACGGAGGCATATTTATGAAAGAAATCAACGTCAGAGATATCAAAGAAAACGCCGTTTCGCTTATTGCCGACGGCTGGGGACTTGTGAGCGCAGGCAACGTTGAAAAATTCAACACAATGACCGTAAGCTGGGGCGGAATCGGCGAAATCTGGGGCAAGGATGCCGTTTTTATTTTCATCCGTCCGCAGCGCTACACCTATGAGTTTCTTGAAAAAGAAGAAATTTTTACTCTTTCATTCTACGGCGAAGAACACAAGGATGCACTTAAAATTTGCGGTTCAAAGAGCGGCAGGGATATTGACAAGGCTGCCGCAACAGGCTTGACTCCCCTTTTTACCGATGGCAGCGTAACCTTCGAACAGGCAAAATATACCCTTGTATGCCGCAAAATGGCTTCGCAATTCATTGATCCCAAAGGATTCGCGGATGCCGATATTGAGAAAAATTATCACTCGGGCGACTACCACAAAGTATATATCGGCGAAATAGTAAAAGTTTATACCAAATAATTAAAAATGGCTTGTAACGTATACCGTTGCAAGCCGTTTTGCTTTGCTCTTTTCTTAACTCTGCTATTATTATGTGCATTGAATCACGGATTGAAAAGCGTTTTCTGCAATTCAATACAGATAGGGGTGAAGCCTCACCCTGTGGAGAGGTGAGGCTTCGTGAGGAGTTGTATATAAGAGGGTAAGTAGTGGTCTGAATTATTCTTCGATTCCGAGAAGCTCGTTAACGCTCATGCCGAGAACCTCTGAAAGAGCCTTAAGTTCGAAATCAGTAACATATCTGAGCTGACCTTCCATTTTTGAAAGACCCGATGCGTTGAGGTCGATGCCCTTAATCTGAAGCTGGGTAAGAAGATCCTTCTGCTTCATATTGATTTCTTTGCGTCTTGCTTCGATTCTGGCACCTACGATGTTGCGCTCGCCGAGAGCCTGTTTTCTGATTCTCATTTCTTTTGCCTCCGTAATTTATTATATGTCGTTTTATACAATCTGTATAATGCTATTTTGAAAATACCTGAAATTTACCGTTTTTCTGCTCGTTTCGCTTTGCATTTTATCACAATCGCAAATAAAATGCAAGATGTTTTTTCGATTTTATCCATATTTTTTATATTTATTATGTATATAGTTTTTTATATAACTCTCAATTTTTATAATAACATGCATTTTTTATTTTTCTGCTGCTTTAAGTGACCCTGACATAAGCTTGATTTGGTCACATATTTCTGATTTTTTCGCTTCAGGTATTGTTTTATTTTGAAATATGCTGCATAATATTATCACTAAATTAAAAAGAAGGGATTTTAAATGGAACTCAACCGTAATCTCACAATGCTGACCGACTTTTATGAAATAACAATGGCTAACGGTTATTTTAAAAACAACTTTAAGGATACCGTTGCATATTTTGATATGTTTTTCAGAAAAGTGCCGGACGGTGGCGGTTTTGTTATTATGGCAGGTGTTGAACAGCTTGTTGAATACCTTAAAAATCTCACCTTCACCGATGAAGATATTGAATATCTGCGCAGCAAGGGTTTCGGAGAAGATTTTCTTGAATACCTGCACAACTTCAAATTCTGCTGCGACGTCTGGGCAATCCCTGAAGGCACGCCCATTTTTCCCGGTGAACCGATAATCAAGGTTAAAGGTCCTGTTATTCAGGCACAGTTTATAGAAACAATGGTGCTTCTGTGTATCAATCATCAGAGCCTCATTGCAACCAAGGCGAACCGAATCTGCAGAGCTGCAAAGGGCAGAGCCGTTATGGAATTCGGCTCACGCAGAGCGCAGGGCTTTGACGGCGCAATCTACGGCGCAAGAGCTGCTTATATCGGCGGCTGCGCAGGTACTGCCTGCACAATTTCCGACGAGAAATTCGGCGTTCCGGCTCTTGGTACAATGGCTCACAGCTGGGTTCAGCTTTTTGACAGCGAATATGAAGCTTTCAAGGCATACGCCGAAGAATATCCCGACAGCTGCACTCTTCTTGTTGATACTTATAACGTTCTCAAATCGGGCGTACCCAACGCAATAAAAGTCTTTAATGAGGTTCTCAAGCCGCTCGGCAAACGCCCCAAAGGCATCAGAATTGACAGCGGCGATATTGCTTATCTTTCACGCAAGGCGCGCAAAATGCTTGACGAAGCAGGTTATGAGGACTGCGGAATCGTTGCTTCAAACTCGCTTGACGAATACATCATCAAGGATATGATGGCACAGGGCGCACAAGTCACATCTTTCGGCGTTGGCGAAAGACTTATTACGTCATCTTCAAGTCCCGTCCTCGGCGGCGTTTATAAACTTGTTGCCGTTAAGAACGGTGATGTGGATATTCCCAAAATCAAGCTTAGCGAAAACGTTGCCAAAATCACAACTCCCTGCAACAAGAGGGTTTACCGTCTTTATGACAACGAAACGGGCAAAGCTGCAGCAGACCTTATCACTCTTGCAGATGAGGTTGTTGACAACTCTCAGCCTTATGAGCTTTTCGACCCCGATTTCACGTGGAAGCGCAAAACCATAAGCAACTTCACCGTCAGAGAGCTTCTTGAACCGATATTTGTCAAAGGCGAATGCATTTATCAGCCTAAAACAATTCAGGAAATCAAGGATTACTGCACCGCACAGGTTGACACTCTCTGGGACGAGGTCAAGCGATTTGAAAATCCGCACAACTATTACGTTGACCTTTCGCAGGCACTCTGGGACGAAAAGCACCGTCTCCTCAACGAAAACGGAAAATAAGATACAAGAAAAGAGCCGAAATATCGGCTCTTTTGTTTTATATTTCCCTTGTTTGTGCCAGGGTGGGTTTAAAATACAAGAACAAAAAACGCATTGCTGAGCCGAGACTCAACAATGCGTTATTCGTTTAAAAAGCTATCTTATAATCAAACAAGCTCGATGATGCACATCTCAGCTGCGTCACCTCTACGGGGACCTGTTTTGATTATGCGGCAATAACCGCCGTTAACTTCCTTATATTTGGGGGCAATCTCGTCAAAGAGCTTCTTGACAACGTCTTCCTTTGTGACGTATGCAAGAACCTTGCGCTTTGAGTGAAGAGAA
>JAGBHX010000046.1 GCA_017935265.1 Clostridia bacterium
GTCGTGAGCGTCGAAGGTGATAATGTTATCAACGCCGTATTCAAGGCAAAGCTCACGCAGCATATCGGCGCAGTCAAGTGATTCTCTGCTTGAGCGCTTGTGCTGTCTGCCTTCATAGAGCATGGGCATAATAACGGTGATTCTTCTTGCTTTACCAGCAATGGCGCTGATTGCTCTTTTGAGGTTTGCATAGTGGTCGTCGGGACTCATGGGCACGTATCTGCCGTACATTTTATATTCTACGCCGTAATTAAATGCATCGCAGAGAATAAAAATATCATAGCCTCTGACGGTGTCTTTGATAACGCACTTGCCTTCGCCTGTGCCGAATCTGGGGAAAGAAGCGTTGATGATGTATGTATCTCTTTCATAACCTTTGAACTGGAGAGTATCCTTGTGTTCGCTTTCTTTTTCTTTTCTCCATTTAACAAGGTAAGAATCAATTTTTTCTGCAATTTTTTCGCAACCCGGCAGAGCGATAATGCCGAGCTTACCTACAGGGATTGTGGTAAATTCTTCGTAACGTTCAGGCATGGCAAATTCCTCCGAAAAATAATATATTTACATTCTACAATATTTTTTAAAATTTGAAAAGCATATTATATAAATTTGTTCATAAAATTTTATAGAAATAATTGAGGCGTTTTTTGGCAATTTTGCTAAATATCCGTCGGCTTTTGATGATAACCACAATATTTAGCGTTTTTCAGCGCTTGTCATATGTAACTGCGGTCAAAAGTTATGACGGTATAGTAACGGTTATCCTCTTCGTTGATTCTGCTGTCAATCATGGTGTTGATTTCATTTTCCGTTAAGTCGGAGTTGTGAGGGATAACAACGTCAAAAATCAGGTTTGTATGCGTAGGACCCGTTACAATTCTGAAATCGTGAAAGGTTAATTCGGGAGAAATGTCGTTGAGTATTGAGGAGATTTTCTTTTTGAATGTGTCTGTCATTTCGTCGCCGACAAGAACGGGATCCATATGAATTGAAATTTCTGTTCCGAGCTTTTCCTTGATGTCTTTTTCGATGATGTCAATTGTATCATGAATGTGTATCATATCGCAGTCAGACGGAACTTCTGCGTGAAGTGAGCCGAATACTTTGCCGTGACCGTAGCTGTGAAGCACAAGGTCGTGAATGCCTATTATGTTATCGTATGAAAGAACAAGCTTTTCAAGCTCATCAACGATTTCTTTATCGGGAGGTTCACCGAGCAGGGGACCGAGGGCGTCCTTGATTATACCGATACCGGCAAAAATAATAACACCTGCAACAATGATACCCATAACCGCATCTACAGGCAGATCAGTGAATTTTGAAGCTACAAGTGCAATCAGTGAGCAGGTAGTTGCTGCTATGTCGCCGATGCTGTCTGCAACAACCGCATCAACGGAAACGGAATTGATTTTTTTGCCGATTGTTTTGTTGAAAGCGGCAAGCCAGATTTTAGCTATAATTGAAAGAATAAGAACAATAACCGCAGGCAAGCTGAAAATCACTTTCTCGGGGTTTGTAAACTTGTCAAATGAAGATTTGATAAGCTCCACACCCATTGTCAGAATAACAAAAGCAAGCACAAGAGCGGAAAGATACTCTATTCTGCCGTGACCGAACGGGTGGTCTTTGTCGGCAGGCTTGCCCGAAATTTTGAATCCGGCAAGGTTGATTATTGAAGAAACCGCATCAAATATGTTGTTTGCTCCGTCAGCAATTATTGAAACGCTTTTGGTTATTGCACCGAATATCATTTTGAAAACCGAAAGAATAATATTCAGAATTATACCGACAGTGCCGCTGAGTATACCGTATTTCATGCGGACTTTTTCGCTTTTGGTGTTTTCTGCATCTTTTACAAAAAGTTTTATAAGAAGTGAAGTCATTTTCAATTCTCCTTGTTAATGTGAACGTCAATCTGGTTATAGGGGATGGTTATTCCCTGTTTATCAAATTCAAGCTTAACCTGTTCCTGCATATAATAGAATACGTCCCAATAATCGTCGCTTTTGCACCATATGAGGCAGGCAAAATTTATTGAGCTGGGACCGTGTTCCTTGATGCTGACAATCGGTTTGGGGTCGGTGAGAATAAGATTGTTTTTGTGAACAGTGTTTAAAATTGCACTGCGTACGGTTTCGATATCCTGATCATAAGCAACCGAATATACGAGGTCGAGTCTGCGTCTGTTGTTTGCGTTATAATTGATTATGTTGCCGCTTGTGATAGTTGAGTTGGGCACAATAACCTGCTTGTTGTCCGCAGTTACAAATACCGTATACATCAGCTTGATTTCGTGTACCTTGCCGCTGACTGTGCCAAGCTCAACAAAATCACCGCTTTTGAACGGATGGTTTATCAGAATCTGAACTCCGCTGGCAAGCTGACTTACACTTGACTGCAAGCCGATACCTGCCGTAATACCTGCTGCACCTATTGCCGCAAGAAAAGAGCTTACATTGATTCCGAGCGTTGATATTGCAGAAAGGATAAATGCAAATTTTAAAATAAGAGTAATGCATGTTTTGATAAAAGTGTGTATTGACGGGTCAACGCCTTTTGCCTTCAATGCTTTAATTACCATTTTACCGATAAAATTTGAAACAGTGAATCCGATAACAAGTATCAGAACTGCTGAAACGATAACAGGAATTTTGGAAACAATAAGGGCAATTATACCGTCAAAGTTACGCTCTTCAATCAGTTGCGCCAAATCAAGAGGATAGTGTTTCATATAATTTCATCCTTTGCAGTAATCTTATCTTTATATTTTACACTCAAATAATACAAATATCAATAGCTTAAAGTGATTGAACCGCATATTTCGGCAATTTGAATACGATTTAAAAAATTCAGTTTTTTATTGACAAATTGATGATAAAGTCTTATAATGTTTCCGATGGTTTGAGGAGAGGGAGAGTTGTGCCCTTTTTTCAGCCCAAAGTTGCCGGTGTGGCGAAATCGGCAGACGCAAGGGACTTAAAATCCCTCGGTGGCAACACCGTACCGGTTCAAGTCCGGTCACCGGCACCAGAATGCCTTTGCTTGCGCGATCAGGGGCATTAATTAATGAATAATGAATAGTTTGAATGCTTTAACATAATCTATGCAAGAGACAATTGTTATGTGGTCACTTTAAAGCCTTCACAATTATTCATTGTTCATTTTTTGCTTTTTCAGGGGTGATTACTGCCTCAAACGCTTTTGAAATATAGACAATATTCCTTGCGAGCGTTTTTATTGTACTCACCGCCTGAAAAAGCAAAAACAGACCTTTTTGAACAGGTTACGGCGTCAAACATCTTGAAATAATAATATATTCCTTATCGGGTGTTTTCAGTGCCTCCGCAATCTTCCGGCATAAAACTTCATATGCTTCAGTTTGCAACGGTTGTTCTTGACAAACAACCGTTGTTTTATTATACTAAACATATATATAATACTGTAGAATATTATAAATTGGGAGGACAAAATGAAAAAAATCACAGCGTTTTTAATTGCGGCTGTTATATTGCTGTCCGCACACTCGGTTGTTGCATTTGCCGATGATAAGAACGAAGCAGAGGAATATCCTTTTGTGTTCGTTCACGGTCTTATGGGCTGGGGTGATTATCAGCTTATCAATGATTTTGTTCCTTATTGGGGAACAACTGCAGGTGACGTTCTCGGCTATCTTGAAAGGCAGGGATATGATGTCTGCGCTGCAACAATCGGCGGCAACTCATCTGCTTGGGACAGAGCTTGCGAGCTTTATGCACAGCTTGTCGGGACAACGGTTGACTACGGCAAGGCTCATTCTGAAGAGCACGGTCACGCACGCTTCGGCAGGACATACTCGGAGCCGCTTTGCGAAAGCTTCGGCAAGCGTGATGAAAACGGCGATATAATCAAAATCAACCTTATCGGTCACAGTATGGGCGGAGTAACGGTTCGTCTGTTTGCTTCAATCCTTGAATACGGTGTGCCCGAAGAGGTTGCAGCAGGCGAAGATGTATCCGATTTTTTCAAAGGCGGCAAGGGAGAGTACATTCATTCAATAACAACACTTTCTGCACCGCATAACGGTTCTCTTGCAGCAGATAAAGATAATCTGCCCATCATCAACATAATGGTTCACTCATTCTATTACATTTGGGGTGTGCTTGATAACACACCTTTGCGTCCGCTTTGGGATATTCAGCTTGAACATTTTGGTTTTACCGATTATCCTGCAGACGGTTTTGAAGGCAGCTTTGATTTAGAGCTTATTGAGTCAATGCTCAACTCCAAGGACTGCGCATATTATGACCTTACACTCAAAGGTGCTGCAGAGGCGAATGAACGCATCAGAATGCTTGACAACGTTTATTATTATTCGTACCATTCGGAATGTGTTTTTGAAGGTCCCGTTACAGGCAGGCTTTATCCCGAAATCACGATGAATCCGCTTTTTCTGCTTACCTCGCCCAATATCTGCCGCTACGACAGAGACGAGCTTTACGGAATACCCGTTGACGAAAGCTGGCGTGTCAATGACGGTATAGTCAGCACCAACTCGGCGCATCATCCCGACGGTGAACCCTATAAGGATTTTGACGCTGAAAACGTTGAAACCGGAATATGGAACGTAATGCCGCTTGTTGAATCCATGGATCACACAGACTATATGGGCGTTTTCTGCAATCCCTTTAAAATCCGCAGATTCTATATTGACGTTTGCGAAAATGCAAACCGTTTGAATTAATACTTTTTTGAGGAGTAAATTTATGAATAATAAAAAGATTATTGTTGCGGGTCTTGGTCATGGCGGAATTTCGGCTGCTGCTTTACTTGCAGAGGCGGGCTTTGACGTTACTGTTTATGAGAAGAAAAAAGAGGGTACTCTCGGCTATGATTGGACTGATATCTTTGCTCCCAAAGCTCTTGAGTTTGCAGGCATACCTATGCCTCCCGAAGATAAATTCGAGTATAAAGAGGATATGACTTTCTTTGCGCCAACCTGCAAGAAGGGTCTGCGTCAGCACGTTCCGCAGGATCAGCTTGAAATCAAAATGGAGCGCAGAGATATCTATGAGCATCTTATAAATCACGCTCTTTCAAAAGGCGTCAGGATTGAATATGAATGCGAAGTTCTCGGACCGATTATGCTCGGCAACAGGGTTGCAGGCATAAAAACCGCCAAGGGCGACGTTTACGGCGACCTTGTTATTGACGCTTGCGGCATGAATTCACCCGTCAGAAGTAATCTTCCCGAATATCTCGGAATTGAAAAATCTGCGGGCAGAGACGATAAAATCACTATTTTCAGAGCTTTCTTTAATAAAGCTAGCGATGTGGAAGTTGAAGCCAAATTTAAAGTTATGCTTTTTGCAGGCGGTAAAAAAGGCGTAAGCTGGGTTGCGTCAGAAGAAGAGCACACAGATTTGCTTGTTGGCAGATTCGAAGATTTTTCAAAAGAAGAGCTCTATGAGTTTGCGGATTTCCTGCGTGAATCAAACCCGAGGCTCGGCACGGAAATTGTCAGAGGCGGCCAGTTTGTTGAAATTCCTGTTCGTCAGCCGCTTGCTGTTATGGTCAGCGACGGTTATGCCGCAATCGGTGACAGTGCATTTATGACCGTTCCGCTTATCGGCTCGGGTATTGCTAACGCTCTTAAGGCTTCCCGTATGCTTGCAAATGCGGTTATTGCTGATAAAAACTGTGAATTTACCGCAAAAACGCTTTGGAGCTATCAGCTTGAATATTATAAAAAAGTAGGTGCAGGTCTGGCACCTCTTGCCTGCGGCAGACGTGCGCTTCTCAATCTTACACCCGAAGAAATTGACTATTGCTTTGAGAGCGGTATGATTACCGAGAGCGATATCACAATGGGTGCTGATTTTGATAATGTTTCCAAGCTTTTTGACGGTGACCCCAAGGATCTTGTAAACAAAATTAAAACCCTTTGCAAAGACCCTGAACTTGTTAAAAAGCTTCTTCCCTGTGCGGCACAGATAGGCAAGGTTGTCACAACCTGTGCAATGATGCCCAAAAAGTATAATAAAGACCGTGTTCTTGCCTGGTCAAAGGTTTATATTTATTCGTTCAAATAATTTCCGATTATCTGTATAAAGGATTGTTATAATGCAGTTTATTGTTCTTGATCTTGAGTGGAATAACACCTATGCTAAAAAAGCAAAGGGTTATATCAATGAGATTATCGAAATAGGTGCTGTCAAGCTTGACAACGAGCTTGAAAACGTTGACACCTTCTCGTGCATAATCCGCTCACAGATTGGCAAAAAATTAAGGGGCAGTGTAAAAAGGCTTACCCATCTGACCAATGACGACATTAATTCGGGTATGCCATTCACAAAAGCTTTCTCGATGTTCAGAAAGTGGATTGGTAACGAAGAAACCGTTATTTTCACATGGGGTGACGGCGACGTCAGAGTGCTTCTTGAAAACTTCAAATATCTCAACGGAATCAAAGTGATACCTTTTCTTGAAAAGTACTGTGATCTTCAGCGTGTTTTTCAGCGTATTCACGGCACCGCAAAGGGGCAGCAGACGGGTTTGCTCAATGCAGCGCAGATGCTTGAGATAGACCCCGAAATGTATATCCATCACCGTGCGCTCGGCGACAGTATGCTGACGGCTGACATTCTGAAAGAATTACTCGTTGACGGTAAACTTTTTCCCGAAATCGTTGAGTGCAACGATGATTTTTATGCAAAGCTTCTTTACAAAGCGAAAGTTATACGCAATATTGATAATCCGCTTGTTGACAAAAAGCGTCTTTGTCATGTTTGCGAAACCTGCGGTACGTCTTGCAATCAGCTTACAACGTGGAAATTTCATTGCCAGTTTTTCAGGGCGAATTTCCATTGTCCGGAATGTGACCTGACTTATTCCGTGGGTGTCAGGTTCAAGAAGCTTTATGACAAAGTTGAGTTCAGAAAAATTGTTTCGGTTATGGAACCGAAACCGACCGAAGAGGGGGATGTTGAATGAAAATTCTTGTAACAGGCGGTGCAGGTTTCATAGGCTGCAATTTCGTCTATTATATGCTTGAAAAATATCCCGATTATGAAATCGTATGTCTTGATGCACTGACATATGCGGGTAATCTCAAGAGCCTTGATAAGGCTATGGAAAACCCAAATTTCAAATTTGTGAAGGGCAGCATTGCGGATAAGGAATTTGTTGACGGTCTTTTTGCACAAGAGCAGTTTGATGTTGTTGTTAACTTTGCAGCAGAGAGCCACGTTGACCGTTCTATTGAAAATCCCTTTATCTTCCTTGAAACCAATATAATAGGCACAGCCTGTCTGCTTGAAGCGAGCAAAAAATACGGTGTAAAGCGTTTCCATCAGGTTTCAACCGATGAGGTGTACGGCGACCTTCCTCTTGACCGTCCCGACCTTTTCTTCACTGAGGATACGCCTATCCACACGTCAAGCCCTTATTCATCCTCAAAAGCTTCTGCAGACCTCCTGACTCTCGCATTCCACAGAACTTACGGTCTGCCTGTAACAATTTCACGTTGCTCAAATAACTACGGACCTTATCAGTTCCCCGAAAAGCTGATTCCGCTTATGATAGTCAGAGCGCAGGAAAATCAGAGCCTGCCCGTTTACGGTGAAGGTCTGAACGTTCGCGACTGGCTTTACGTTGAGGACCACTGCAAGGCGATTGATATGATTATCCACAACGGCAGAGTGGGCGAGGTTTATAACGTCGGCGGTCATAACGAAAAGCAGAATATTGAGGTTGTTAAAACTCTGCTCAAAGCTCTGGACAAGCCTGAAAGCCTTATCACCTACGTTAAGGACAGAGCGGGTCACGATCTCCGCTATGCCATTGACCCGACCAAAATCTCAAACGAGCTTGGTTGGCTGCCCGAAACAAAATTTGATGACGGTATGGCAAAAACCATTCAGTGGTATCTTGATAATAAAGAATGGACAGATGACATCAAGAGCGGCGAATATGCAGAATACAGCCGCAGAGTTTACGGTGAATAAAAAATTAAGGATGTGCTTTGCGGCACATCCTTTTTTAGTGAATAATGAAGAGTGAATAGTTAAGGGTGGGCGATGCCCACACCCAAATTTAATTCGTATGTTACATTTTCTCAACCTCAACAACCGACAGCAGGTTTTCTTTGACTTTGAATCTAACGTCATAGCCTGCAAATTCAAGGCCGTAAATGCGTTCGGGGTCGTTCTGGTATTGAGGTCTGGGGTCTTGCTTTAAAACCGCTTTGAGAGCCTCCTGCTTATCCGCAGGAATATCCGAGAGCAGTTCTGCCGCAAAAACAACGTCAAGCGAGCCTTCTTTTTCCTGCAGAGCAAAACCGCCGCTTGCTTTGGGGTGCGAATCAACGTAGGGCAGATAGGGCTTCACGTCAATTATCGGAGTGCCGTCAAGCAGGTCTGCTCCGCTGACGGTAAGCACAGTACCGTTTTCTTCGGTTTCATCAATTGATATAAGCTTTACGCAGGAAAGACCGATTGAATTCGGTCTGAAAGGGGAGCGTGAAGCAAAAACGCCCATTCGTTTGTTGCCGCCGAGCCTTGGCGGACGCACCGTCGGCGACCACTCTTTGTCGGCGCATTCCGAAAACTGCCAAAGCAGCCAGACGTGAGAATATCCCTCAAGCCCTCTGAAAGCCTCGGGAATGCGGTATTGCGGCTCAAAAATAATCTTTGCCTCAAGCTCGTCAACAAGTCCGCTCTGACGCGGAATGCCGAATTTTGACGAAAAATCGGTCTTGATATGTGCAATTGGTTCAACCGTGAATTTCATAAAAACCTCGTCAGAATAGAGTAAGAGTATGTTTATTTATTTGATTTATAATCTAAAATCCCAATGATTCCCAAAACAACAAAGGCTATGGATAAAATAAGTGTCACAGTCCATTTTATCATATTTTCTCCGCTTGAAGCTAAAACGATGTAAGACAGTATGGCCAAAACGCCGAATATGATTTGAAAAATTGAAGCTGTTAAGTTAAACTTGTTTTTCATTCATTAATACTCCTGATTTATAATTTACAATAAAATTGTAACACATGTCAGATTAAATATCAATATTGTTCGGATTAACTGATTGTTCACATAAATAAAAAATCCCTTGAAACCCGAAGATTTCAAGGGATTGGAGCTGCTAGGCGGAATTGAACCGCCGACCTCATCCTTACCAAGGATGCGCTCTACCGCCTGAGCCATAGCAGCATATTGCGTTCTCTCGAACGCAAATTATAATAACATATTGATTTGCATTTTGCAAGCCTTTTTTAAAAAATAATTATTTATTTTAAATATTTTTAATATCCGCAACCGTTTCAATCTGAAAATCTTCTTTCAGTCCGACGAGTTTTAACAGATGCGGCTGTTTTTTGTGGGAATCAAGGCATTCTTCGTTTTCCCAGAGTTCGTGCAGATAAACCTCTTCCTTGTCCGCCGAAACTTCAAAATCATATTTCAGACAGCCGTTTTCGTTGCGTGTTGCCTGCGGAATGCCGAGTCTTTCAACGGTAGCCATAAACTCGTTTTTCTTGCCGACGGGCAACTTATAAACGATTTTAATTTCAATCATTGCCGATAACTCCTTCGTCAATCGCTTTTTCAACAAACTCGGCAAACAGAGCGCAGCTCCAGCTGAACCAGCTTCTTGTAAAGATATCGGGGTTGTTTGCGTCAAAACCTTCGTGCATATAGCCTGTGCCGCCGTCCGTTGTTTCAAGATAATGCAGAATTTCACGCATTTCGTCGGCATTGTCGGAGGTCAGACCCTGCATTGAAAGGGCAATGTGCCAGATGTAACCCTCGGGAGTGTGAGGACTGCCGACACCCTTTGCAAACTTGCCCTCGTAATAATAGGGGTTATCCTTGCTGAGAATGAATCTTCTTGTGTTGCGGTAGATTTCGTTGTCCGTTCCGCAGAATCCGATATACGGTGCAGAGAGAAGGCTGGGGACGTTTGCGTCGTCAAAAAGGAAATAATCGCCCTTACCGTTAACCTCGCAGGCATAGATTTTGCCGTATTTTTCGTGTTCAATTATTGCGTGATTTTCAATGCCTTCGCTGATTTCAGCGCGGAGTTTGGTTGCTTTTGCAATAAGCTCTTTTTCTTCGGCAAATTCAGTTTTAAGCATTTCAATAAGATAACCGAGAACAACAACCGCAAACATATTTGAGGCAACAAGGTAACCGTAGCGGCAAGCATCGTCGCTCGGTCTGAAGCCTGACCAGGTCATACCCGTATAGTCAACAGGCTCACCCATACCGTCGTTGTGAAGCGTGTCCTGATAAGGGCAATTGAGTCTTGTGAAGCGATAGGGGGATTTTTCAAAGTGGTGCTGCTCTGTTATCCAAAGGTCAACGGTTGTTTTTGCGCTTTCAAGAAAGCTTTGGTCAATAACGGAGACGTCGCCTGTTGCTTTCCAATAAAGATATGTAAGGCGCAAGGGATAACAAAGCGAATCTATTTCATATTTGCGTTCCCAGACTATGGGGTGATTCTTTGGAAAATCCTGAAATTCTTCGTGGTCGTTTTCCTCTTTTTTATATGCGTTTGCATACGGTTCCTTGAGTATATATTCACGCTGCTTTCTGATAACGCCGCTGATAATTGATCTGATTGAATGGTTATCTGACGCAAGCGGAATATAGTGAGAAACTTCAGCCGTTGAGTCGCGCAGCCACATTGCAGGAATATCGCCTGTGAGCACAAATACTTTGCCGTCATCAAGAATTTCGGTTGCGGTTTCAAGCGTGTTGGGGTAGCAGTTTTTATAAAGCTCGGCAAGCTTCGGGCTGTATTTCTTTATTTTATCGCAGTATTCGTTGATTCTGTTTTCAACGCAAACGGGAATTTTCATATCAAGGCTCCTTTTGAATTAATACATAAATGATATCGCAGCCGAAGAATATTGTCAACAAAAATTGCATTATTATTAACATTACATTAATTGAATTTAAAACAATTATATGGTAGAATATACGCAGTTTAATCTTACGGAGGGAAAAACATTGGAAAAGTACGGTCTTGTTCTTGCCGGCGGCGGAGCCAAGGGCGTTTATCAGCTTGGCGCATGGAAGGCAATGCGTGAAATAGGTGTAAGATTTTCCGTAATTGCCGGTGTTTCAATCGGTTCAATTAACGGAGCTTTAATTGCGTCGGATTGCTATGATGAAGCTAAGGAACTTTGGCGAGAGGCTTCAATTGATAAAGGAATAAATCTTTCAAGCGAACTTAAGAATCCTGAAAAGCTGTTCAGCATAAGAAACTACCCTGTACTGCTTAAGGAAGTCTGGAAAAACGGCGGCATTGACGCTTCGCCGACAAGAGATTTGATTTCACGCTTTATTGATGAGGAAAAGGTAAGAAAATCTGGCGTTGACCTCGGTATGATAACGTTCAGTCTGGACGATTATTCGTCAAAAGAGATATTCCTTAAAGATATTCCCGACGGACATCTGATTGATTATCTTCTTGCATCGTCAAAAATACCCGGTGTAAGTAACATCGGTCCCGAGGGCGAGCGTTTTCTTGACGGCGGTGTTTACGATAACACACCTGTTGAAATGCTGATAAAGAACGGCTATAACAAGCTGATTGTGGTTGACATTTCTAACCTTAAAGGCATTGCACACCGGGCAGATTTTACTAACTCTCAGATTGTTTATATCCGCCCGAATAACGTTGACGAGCTTGGCGCGGCATTTGATTTCAGCGAAGAAATGTATGAAAAACGCATCAAGATGGGATATCTTGATGCTCAGAAAGCTTTCGGGCTTTTGTCAGGCAGACTTTATTATTTCGGCAAAGGCGTTTTCAGAAAAATGGTTGACAAATACGGAGCAGAAGCCTGCAAACAGCTTGAAGAAATGGCGTTTGAGCTTGGTGTTGAAACGCTTAAAGTGTATGAAGCAGACGACTTTGTTGAAGAGGTAAAAACGCTCTATTCGGCACATCTTGAAGATTACAACAAGCGTCAGGAGGAAGCTGAGCAAAAGCGCATTTACGGTCAGATTATCAAAAGAATTCCTATGTTTAAATCGGGCAAGGATTATACCGAAGCCGTTGCTGTGCTTGATAATATTATTGAATAAAAACAAGGAGTATGGTTTCTGCCATACTCCTTGTTTAGTGAATAGAGAAGATTGAATAGTGAATAGTTCGAGGAGGGCGCTGCCCACACCCGATTACTGCATTTTTTCTTGCTTTACCTTGTGGTCAACAATGTGACGCTTGGCAAGCTCTGAGGTAACTTCGTCAATTGAAATGCCCATTTCAATCATCATAACGGTGATGTGATAAATCAGGTCAGCAATTTCATAAACGGTTTCTGCTTTATCGCCGCCCTTTGCACCAATGATAACCTCGGTGCATTCTTCGCCGACCTTCTTGAGGATTTTATCAATGCCTTTTTCAAAAAGATATGTGGTGTATGAGCCTTCTTTTTTGTTGATTTTTCTGCCGACAAGCATATCGTAAAGACCATCATACGAAAAAGCTTCGTCGTTACTTTCAACAATATCGTTAAAGAAGCAGGTTTCGCTGCCTGTGTGGCAGGCAGGACCTTCCTTGATAACGTCAATGAGGAGTGTATCCTTATCACAGTCTGTTCTGATGCTCACAACGTTCTGGAAGTTGCCCGACGTTGCGCCCTTGCGCCATAATTCCTGACGGCTGCGGCTGTAGAAACAGGTTTTGCCCTCTTTGATTGTTATGTCAAGGCTTTCTGCGTTCATATAAGCGAGCATAAGAACTTTTTTTGTGTAGTGGTCCTGAATAATTGCAGGTATAAGTCCGTTTGCGTCAAATTTAAGATCTGTCATCTTTATATCCTCATTTCTATGTCGTTATCGTTAAGATATTTCTTTAAATCCGCAATACTCAATTCCTTAAAGTGGAATATTGAAGCGGCAAGACCTGCATCAGCGCAGCCTGCTTTAAAAAGCTCAAGAAAATCTTCTTTTTTACCTGCGCCGCCGCTTGCTATAACGGGGATTGAAACAAGCTCGCTTATCGCCTGAAGCATTTCAATGTCAAAACCTTGTTTCACGCCGTCAGTGTCAATGCTGTTAACAACAAGCTCACCTGCGCCGCTGTTTTCGCCGTTTTTAGCCCATTCAAGAGCGTCGATGCCTGTGTCAACTCTGCCGCCTTTGCTGAAAATGCGGAATTTGCCGTCAACACGTTTGATATCCATTGAAAGCACAACGCATTGGTCGCCGTATTTTTTTGCCGCCTTTTCAATGAGTGACGGGTCTTTAATTGCGCCTGAGTTAACTGAAACCTTGTCTGCGCCGCACTTGAGCACTCTGTCAAAATCGTCAAGAGTGTTGATGCCGCCGCCAACGGTAAGAGGGATAAAAATCTCTTTTGCAACCTGTGTCAGAGCGTCTGTGAAAAGTCCTCTGTTTTCATATGAAGCGGTGATATCGTAGAAAACAAGTTCGTCGGCGCCGCTGTCATTATAAAAATGAGCAAGCTCAACAGGTGAGGCAACGTCCTGAATGCCTTCAAAGTTTACACCTTTAACAACTCTGCCGTTGCGTACGTCAAGGCAGGGGATTATTCTTTTTGTTATCATAATTTACCTCCTGCGGCGGCAAGAGCTTCTCTGAGGTCAAGCTTGCCTTCGTATATTGCTTTGCCGAGAATTGCACCGTAAATATTCATATCTGCGAGTGTTTTTATTTCGTCAACAAAGGTTATGCCGCCCGAAGCAACAATATCAAGACCTTCAATTTTTGAAAGCTCTTTGTGGATATCAATGTTTGTGCCGCTGAGCATACCGTCTTTTGAAATATCGGTATAAATAACCGTTTTGACGCCTGTGTCACGAAGTTTTTTGCAGAACTCAACGGAATTGACGGCTGTTGTTTCCTGCCAGCCGTTTACGGCAACGAGACCGTTTTTGGCGTCAACACCAACTGCAACCGCATCGCCGAATTCTTTGACCGCTTCTTCAACAAACGGATAATTCTTAACAGCCGCAGTGCCGAGGATTACACGTTTTACGCCAAGACCGAGGTAGTCCTCAATGCGTTTCATATCACGGATTCCGCCGCCGACTTCATTGAAAAGCCCCTTGATTTGTGCCGCCTCACGGATTGCGTCAAAGTTAACGGGTGAGCCGTGTTTTGCACCGTCAAGGTCAACCATATGCAGGTTGGTTGCACCTGCTTTCATAAATTCACGGGCCATTTCAGCAGGGGAATCAGCATAAATTTTAACTTCGTTATAGTCGCCTTTGGTCAGGCGAACAACCTTGCCGCCGATAATATCGGTTGCAGGAAAAATTTGCATAACAATCACCTGTAATTAAATTTCGGAAAATGCCTTTAAAAGAGCAAGACCCTTTGCACCGCTCTTTTCGGGGTGGAACTGCATACCGTAAACGCAGCCGCTTTTTACA
>JAGBHX010000047.1 GCA_017935265.1 Clostridia bacterium
ATCTGCGGCTCGACCCTCGCGCTGATGGACGCCGGTGTTCCGATCAAGGCGCCTGTCGCGGGTATCTCCTGCGGCCTCATCACCGAAGGCGACGGCTGGATGGTCTTCACCGACATCCAGGGCGTTGAAGACTTCTTCGGCGATATGGACTTCAAGGTAGCAGGTACACATAAGGGTATCACAGCTATTCAGATGGACCTCAAAGTACACGGTCTTACACCTGAAATCATCCGTGAAGCTCTCGATAAGACATATAAAGCTCGTCTTTACATCCTTGATGAAGTTATGCTTCCCGTAATTTCAGAGCCCCGCAAAGAGCTTTCAAAATATGCACCCAAAATGGTTACAACTAAGATTGACCCCGCTAAGATTGGCGACGTTATCGGCAAGCAGGGCAAGGTTATTCAGAAGATTTGCGAAGAATGCAACTGTAAGGTTGACGTTCAGGAAGACGGTAACATCTTCGTCAGCGCAATCAACATTGAAGATGCTCAGCGTGCATTGTTTATCATCGATACAATCGCAAAAGACCCCGAGGTTGGTGCAATCTACAAGGGTGTTGTTACAAGACTTATGGACTTCGGTGCATTTGTTGAAATCGCTCCCGGTAAGGAAGGCCTTGTTCACATCAGCCACCTTGACGTTAAGAGAACAGAAAAGGTTGAAGATGTTGTAACAGTAGGCGACGAGGTTATGGTTAAGATTCTCGGCATCGACGAGAAGGAAAGACTCAACCTTTCACGCCGTGAGGCTCTTATTGAGGTTGAAGGCCTTGTTCCCGAAAACGAAATCTCCGATGCTCCCAGACGTCCCTCCGGCAACAGAGGCCGCGGCGGACGCAGAGACTCTCGCAGAGAAAAAAGAGACTAATTGAATTTAAAGGGCGTTGACTTCAACGCCCTTGATTTTTGAGGTAAGTTATGAAAAAGGTTGCCACAAATTGCGAAGAATGTGCAAACTACATCTACAATGACGAATCGGAGTGCTACTGCTGTGACGTTAACCTTGATGAAGACGAAATGATGAAATTTATTTCAGGCACATTTTATTCCTGTCCTTATTACAATCACTATGATGAATATAAAATAGTAAAAAAGCAAAATTAGGTTGCAAAATTTGCTCCGATACTGTATAATAGTTTAAAATACAGTATCGGAGTTTTTTATGAAAGATTTAATTATTGTCGGCGCAGGCGGTTTCGGCAGGGAAGTCCGCTGGCTGGTTGAGAGAATCAACGAGGCTTCGCCCCAATGGAATCTGCTTGGCTTTTTGGACAGCAACTATAATGTTTTATCTAAAAATCTCGATAAAGTCAATGTTATAGGCACGGTTGATGATATTGTGAACTATCCCGATGCCTATGTGGTCTGTTGCGTTGCCAACACCGATATTCGTCGCAGGCTTGTGCAAAAGGTGAGCAATAACCGCTTTGCCACTCTCATTGACCCATCTGCCATTGTTTCACCTACGGCAGAAATCGGCGAGGGCAGTGTGGTTTGTGCAGGTGCGGTAATAACTGTAGATATAAAAATCGGCAGACACAACATCATTGACGTTAACAGCACCGTCGGTCACGATGCCGTGCTTGAAGATTTTATTACCCTTTATCCGTCTGTTAATGTTTCCGGCAACACACTGATTAAATCGGGTGTTGAGCTTGGAACGGGCACTCAGGTTATTCAGGGCCTCACAGTTGGTGAAAATGCAATTGTCGGTGCAAGTGCGGTTGTTATCCGTGATTTACCCTCTGACTGCACGGCTGTCGGCGTCCCTGCAAAGGTGATTAAGATAAATGGAAAAAGGTGCTGAAAATCAGCACCTTTACTTATTTATAAAATTCATTTATATAATTTTCAATGTCTGCCCTCGTTGCTTTCAAAGCACCGGGGGTTTCCATTTTCAGTGAAACCGTTGCGGTTGCGGTGAGAAGAGAAGAGGGAATATCATTGCAAAGTCTTTCGTTGATATATGCCGCAAAGGTGGTATCGCCTCGACCTGTTCTTCCGCTGAGGTTACGCGATTTGATGGGGCAGGTGTAAAAATCCTTGCCGTCAAAAATAAGCACCTCGGTGTTGTGGGTAATCATAATTTCCTTTGCACCCCACTCAAAGAGAAGCTTTGCGGCCTCTTTCCTGTCGGCCAGACCTGTAAGAATTTCAGCCTCCGCCGCATCTGTTTTCAAAAAATCGATATAGGGGAGAATGTCCTTTTTATCGGCCCAGTCTTCAAAAAACAAGGTACAGTCCTCATCGTTTCTGTGACGCAAAAAGCCCTGAACATCAACGGCAACTTTGCCGCGGCGGCTTATTTCTTTAACCGTGTCACCGCTGAAATCACCGTAAATCAATCCCGCAAAATGATAAATTTCAGCCGAAATGCTTTGGGGAATATCATCAGCGGTTATTTCATCGCCTCGTGAAAAGCACTTGCAGTCGCGCCTTTCCTTGTCGGGTGTGAAATATTTGTTGTACATATAAGTGGTGTCTTTTGAATCAAGCACAATGATATTTTCCTTCGGCAAAGTAAATGCGCCGAGCAATTCATCGTCTTTTTTTGCAATTTTTGTCAGCACACCAACATTATGGCCGAGTGCATAAGCGGAAGCCGAAGAATAAACAACAGCACCGCCGGGGATTTTTGCCTCATTGTCAAGGTGGTCAATGTTTCGGTCAAGGGTGATATGACCGATTATCAGTGATGAGTAATTCATACGAGCAGACCCTTTCTGAATTCGTCCTTCAGAGAATCCTTCACATTGTTTTTGAAAAGGTTGAGCAAAAGAATTTCGTGAGACTTTGAATAATCCTCAGTCATAAAATCGCCTGCAACAATGTTCATTTTTTTGAGTTTTTCAGGGTCGGCGGCAATGCTTCTGAGCATTGATTTAAATTGGATTCTCAATGTTTTGTCAAGCTTTCTCGGGGTTTTGAATCCTATATCAGAGCCGACGTTTGGTGTCTGCTGAGTCTGAAACCAGAAAAGACCGTCGTAATCCCTGTCAAAATACTTGGTGATTGAATTTATAAATCTTTTGGGAAGAAAACCGTGTGTTGTATTGTCCCACGGGGCGTCAATTTTGCAGTTAACGGAATGTGCATAGGCTTCTTCATAGTTTATGAGGATATATCTTTTTCCTGCTTTGCGGATGTCACCCATAGTAACGTCAGAAATATTTTCAAAATCTGTTAAAGCATATTTTGACGGCTGAATATATTCTTCAAGCAATTCGTCAACCTTTTTGGGGTCAACGTGATATTTGAGCTTGATGGGGCCAACCTGCTGAGGGTAATACTCTCTCAGGTCAATAATCAGAAATTCGCTGTCGTTTTCTTCAAGAATTTTCTGAAACTGTTTAAGGCTGTCCTCAAGAGGCTCACCCTTCATAATGCCGTGGCACTGAACAACCTTGCCCTTTTTGGTGTCCAGGCGCATACAATAGTAGCGCACGCCGTATTTAAATTGCTCATAAAGATTGCCGTCCTGACAGCAGGCGGTGGGGTTCATTCCGTAGCTGCCTGTGTTGTGAGAGCCGGGAATAACAACGTCGCGTAATCGGACCTCGTCCTTGATGTAAGACATCCAGCTGTCATAAATCATAATTTCACCTCACGTATTGTTGCAAACCTTTTATTATAAATCTATTTTATAACCATTTTGAACAAGTGTCAATATTTTAATGCTTTTCTAACCGATTTCGACAGAATTACCGACGCAGTTAATTTTATAATATCGGGAACGATAAAGGGAACAACACAAATCATCAATGCCTCAACAAGGCTGACATCGGAGCTGAGATAAATATATTTATACCATACCGTACCGAAAATGTAGCACACAATCTGCCCTGCAATCATGGAAACGGGAACGGCCCATTTCTTTTGCGAAAAGGCTGAGGTCATAATGCCGATAATTGCCGCGGCAAAAATAAAGCCGATTAAGTATCCGCCCGTAGGCCCCGTAACAACTGTCGGGCCGCTTTTAAAGCCCGTGAAAACAGGTACGCCTGCAAGACCAAGCAAAATGTATATTATAACGCTGATTACGGCTTTTCTGGCTCCAAGCACAGCGGCCGCAGTGAAAACCGCAAAAGTCTGTAACGAAACGGGCACGCCCATAGGTATGCTCAGCCATGAGCAGACGCAGATAATTGCAGTAAACAGAGCTGTCAGCGCAATGTCAACAGTTAATTTATTGGTGTTTTTTATGCTTGCCACCCCCAACGATTATTTTTATTGTACCATTATTTTGGATTTTTGCAAACAAAAGATTTATATTTGTTACTTTTTTGTTAATTTCTTTATTAACATATTGATTTGTATCTGCATTTGGTAGTATACTTTAAAAGTAAATATATGTAAAAGAGGCATTTTTATGGAGAAGAAAATGAGTAAGAAAAAAATTGCGATGCTGTGCACTCTCGGTGTAGTAATTCTCGCATTGCTTGTTGTTGCAATCGGCTACATTGCGGGCTGGTTTGACAAGGGTTATGACGTTGACGTTGTAACCGTAGCTCAGCGAGACATAACTGCAACATTTGACACATCAGGAACAGTTTCCTCAAGCAAGGAGGGTGTGTTCAACATTGTTGACGGCATCAAGGTTAAAAAAGTAAACGTACAGGTTGGCTCTGTTGTTAAAAAGGGTGATGTTCTTGCTGAGTTTGATGCAAGCTCACTCAATTCTGTTCTTGCAGAAAAACAGTCTGCGCTCAATGAAGCAAGCAAAGCATATAAGGACTACCAATCGGCTTCTGCCACGGCGAAGTCGCAGCTGGGTGTGCTCAAGGCTCAGGTTGCTCAGGCTGAAAAAAATGTTGCTGAGCTTGAAGCCAAAGCACAGCAATCTCAGAAAGAAACCGACAAGGAAACTCAACAGCAGGCACAGGATGCCAAGGATAACCTTTCTTCACTCACCAATGACTCTTCTCTTGCCGGCAAAATTATAGATAACATTGTAAATTCAAGCGAAAGCCTTCAAAGCATCAAAAAGATGCTTGATATGATTTCTTCAATGAATAGCGGTTCAGGTGATATGTCTGCCTTGTTGGGCGGTATGTCTGCCGGCGGCTCTCAGTATGAGCTTATGCAGGCTCAGATGGAGCTTGCAAGCCTTAAAATGTCACTTATGACAACTGAGGCTCAGGCCAACGGAAGCCTTGAAACAGTATATAAGTCTGTTTATGAATCCGCTCTCAAAGGCTACAATGAAATTAAAGCAACCGTTGACACCCTCAATGCAGGCTGGATTTCCGAAGAAGACGGCGTTGTCAGTGAAGTGAACATTACCGAGGGCGAAACGGTCAAGTCTGAAGCACAGTCAGCCACAGCTTCATTTGATATGACATCAATTCTTGGTGCAGTTACCTCAGGAGGAGACATTTCTTCCCTTGTCAGCGGACTTTTTTCAACTGATACCATAGGTCTGCGTGTTGAGTATTATCCTCTTGAAATTTCATTTATGATTAACAAGGGAGATCTTGCCAACGTATCTGTGGGCAAAAAGGTAAATATTGAGTCTGAAACAGGCGCAACACTCAAAGGTGAAGTCAGCTTTGTTGCCGCAGTTGCAAGTGCTTCCTCAGGTATGGATATAAACGCTCTTCTCGGAGGAGCAACAGGCTCTGCAGGCGGTATTAAAACAGTTGTTACAATCAATGAGCCTGACAGCGGTATTGTTATCGGCCTTGATGCAGACGTTTCAATTGAAACGGAGCAGAAGCAGGATTGCGTGACAGTTCCCGTTGAATCAATTACCTATGACGATAAGCATGCTTATGTTTTTGTATATGATTCTGCAGAAAAAATAATTAAGCAGACCGTTGTTGAAACAGGTATTCTCGACGGCAAATATTATGAAATTCTTTCGGGTGTTGAGCAGGGCGACATAATTGTCAGAACTCCCGTTTCAACTATGGTTGACGGCGATAAAGTTATTGCTCACAATGTAGATGAAAAATAAACGGGGGCATTACTGTGAGTATATGGGAAAACATTAAAATAGCGGTATACAGTATCCGCACCAATATGATGCGTTCATTGCTCACAATGCTCGGTATCATTATTGGTGTTGCCGCTGTTATTGCCATAATCACCGTAGGCAACGGAGGCAGGGATTTTATCATTGATATGATGAGCGATATGAGCTCAGGCGCAGTTACCGTCAATGTTGCTACCGATGCCGCACAGGGTGAAAAAATCACTTCAGAGGACATCAAAGCCCTCAAAAATCTCGATGCAATCAAATATGCAACACCTATGGATTACAAAATCGGTTCTGCAATTATTGATGATGAGCCTTCAATGTGCATTGCCATTTCAGGTAATGAGGATCTTGCAAAGGTTATGAACATAACAATGCGCAGAGGCCGCTTCTTTACCGCAGAAGAATGTGAAAACGGTTCAAACGTCTGTGTTATCACCGAAATCACAGCTATTATGGTCTTTGGTGACCTTGACTGTATCGGTGAATACATCAACTATTCTCTTAATGAAAAAAGCGTAAGACTTCGTATTATCGGCATCACCAATGCCGACCTCACGGCAAGTGCTTCATCATCGGCTTCAATGTCAAATATGATGAGCTCTGAGGCTATGCAGAACAATCCTATAATGT
Organism: Clostridia bacterium; assembly: GCA_017935265.1. Classification (GTDB taxonomy): domain Bacteria; phylum Bacillota; class Clostridia; order Oscillospirales; family Acutalibacteraceae; genus CAG-488. The sequence continues at coordinate 6,613 of JAGBHX010000047.1, forward strand.
CATCAGGCGTTGCAATGTCTATGGTTATCACACCTATCACCGTTACTGATGCACTCGGCGGAACAAACACCTACATTTCCCTTTATGTTATGGCCGCTGACCAGGAGCAGGCCGCAACAATCGGCAACGTGGTTAAAAACATTCTCTATGCCCGCCACGGAAACTTCGGTTCAGGCACTTACTCAGCAATGAATATGGAAAACCTCACCGAAATGGTTGATAAAATTGTAAACCTTTTCACCACCTTCGTTGCAGGCATCAGTGCCATTGCTCTTCTTGTTGGCGGTATCGGTGTTATGAACATTATGCTGGTTTCGGTAACGGAGAGAACCCGTGAAATCGGTATCAGAAAAGCCCTCGGTGCCAGAACCTCCACTATTATGTTCCAGTTCCTTACAGAGTCCATAATTCTTTGTGTAATCGGCGGTATAGTGGGTCTTATTCTCGGCGTAGGTATGGCGGCTGTGGTTGCGGATATAGCAGGTATAGCTATCAAGGTTGAAGTGAGCACCATTGCTATTGCAATCGGTTTTGCAAGCTCAGTCGGCATTTTCTTCGGTATTTACCCTGCAAGAAAAGCGGCAAAAATGTTGCCTATTGAAGCTTTGAGGAGGGATTAAAATGAGTCTTATAGATGTTCGTGATGTTTATAAAATTTATAATCCCGGTGAAAATGAAGTCAGAGCCCTCGACGGTGTCAGCCTCACAATTGAAAAAGGTGAGTTCGTTGCCATCATCGGTCAGTCAGGCTCAGGTAAGTCTACCCTTATGAATATGCTCGGCCTTCTTGACGTAAGCACTTCGGGTGAATATTATATGGACGGTATCAACGTTTCTCATATGACTGATGATGAGCTGTCCTTAATCCGCAATGAAAAAATCGGCTTTATCTTCCAGGGCTTTAATCTTATTTCAAGCCTCACAGCCAAGGGCAACGTTGAGCTTCCGCTGGTTTACCGCGGAATGAAAAAGGCTCAGCGTGAGGAGCTTTCAAAAAAGGCTCTTGAAATGGTCGGCCTTGAAAAAAGAATGTTCCACCGTCCTGCACAGATGTCCGGCGGTCAGCAACAGAGGGTTGCCATTGCAAGGGCAATCGCCGCAAAGCCTCCCATAATTCTTGCCGACGAGCCTACAGGCAACCTTGACTCCCATTCGGGCAAGGATGTTATGAAGATTATTCATCAGCTCCACGAAGAGGGCAGAACAATAATTCTCATCACTCATGACAATGATATTGCCGCCGAGGCTCAGCGCGTTATCAGAATTCAGGACGGCAAAATAGTTGACGATTATTTTAATAAGTAAAGTAGTTGGCGACAATCGAACACTGCACGGTTTTGGAAGACAAATTTCCGCCCTGACATCGTCAAAGTCTTTTGCAATACGAAAGTATTACTGCAAGCCTTTTCCTTGTCATAACGAAAATTTGTGTCTTACAAAACTGCAGAGCACCTAAAATTGTAAAGATTTTGGTGTAGCAAGTTGTTTTGAGTCGCCAACATACGGGCGTATTTCAAGACGATAAAACGGCTTGATACGCCGAAAGATTTAAATTTTAGGCGTACAGGGTTCGATTGTTGCCAACTTACACCGACCGCTTTTGGTCGGTGTTTTGCGTGGAGGTAATTTTATGGAAATCAGACGAGCTTGCGAAAACGATATAAACGGCATTAATTCTCTTCTTCGTCAGGTGCTTGAGGTTCATCACAACGGCAGACCTGATATTTTTAAGTCGGGCGTCAAAAAATACACCGACGAAGAGCTTCTCTCGATTATTGCCGATGACACAAGACCTATTTTCGTTGCCGTTGAGAAAGGTGTTGTTATGGGTTATGCCTTTTGTATTTTTCAACAGCATAAAGACAACAATATTCTCACCGATATAAAAACCATTTATATTGATGACTTGTGTGTTGACGAAAACATCAGGGGCAAGCACATCGGCACAAGGCTTTATGATTATGTTATTGATTTTGCAAAAGAAAACGGTTGCTACAACGTGACTCTCAATGTGTGGAGCTGTAACGAAGGAGCAATGAAGTTTTATGAAAAACGCGGACTTAAACCTCAAAAAATCGGTATGGAAGTTATTTTATGATTGATTTTAAATGTGCGATTTTTGACCTTGACGGCACTGTGCTGGATTCAACGGATATTTGGACCGAGATTGACATCGAGTTTTTTGCCCAGAGGGGAATGGCTCTTCCCGAAGGCTACGGCAAAACTATTGCTCCTATGGGCTTTGAGCGTGCGGCGGAATACACAGTTAACACCTATAATTTAAAAGAGACTCCCCAAGAGGTTGTTGCTGTGTGGAACAAAATGTCTCACGATAAATTCAAAAACAAGGTTCGGCTGAAGCCCGGAGCCGGGGAATATATCAGGTATCTCAAAAGCAATGGTGTTGTGCTTTGCATTGCTACCGCTTCTCAGGAGGATATGTTTATGCCTGCTCTTGAAAATAACGGTATTGCAGATTTGTTTGATTACGTCACCACGCTCAAAGAGGTCGAGAGGGGAAAGGGATTCCCTGATATTTATCTCAAAGCCGCCGAAAAGGCAGGCTTCGCTGTGGAGGAATGTGTTGTTTTTGAAGACTTGCTTGCAGGTGTGAAGGGGGCCAAGGACGGCAGATTTTACACCGTTGCAATGTATGATAAAAATTCACAAAAGGATATTGAAAAAATAAAAATTGCGGCAGATAAACTTATTTACAATTTTAAAGAGCTGATGTAAAAGACGGATGATTTTTTCATCCGTCTTTTTCCTGTAATAAAATAAAATTCAAGTCAAACACTATTTCCGAAAAGGTGATTGACTTGAATTATGTTTTAGCGTTTGTAATCGGCGGTCTGATTTGCGTTGTCGGCCAGATTTTAATAGATAAAACTCAGCTCACGCCTGCAAAAATCCTTGTTGCCTTTGTGGTTTTGGGTGTTGTGTTGCAGGGCGTGGGACTTTACCAGCCCTTGGTGGATTTGGCAGGTGCAGGTGCAACCGTACCCCTCACAGGCTTCGGCTATACCCTGGCAAGGGGAACGGCAAAAGCTGTTGGTGAGCAGGGACTTCTCGGTGCACTCACGGGACCTCTCACCGCAGGTGCGGCAGGCATCACAACGGCTCTTCTGTGCGGCCTTGGGGTCTCTTTCATAGCAGGACCCAAGGATAAATAAAAAGAGCCGCTTCAATGAAACGGCTCTCAATTGTGTAAAATTTAAGCTTCTGCAGGAGCATCAGCAACAGGAACTTCGGGAGCAACGATAGGCTCAGCGTCGTTCTCAAAGCATGAGCAAGAAACGTAGTCGCACTTGTCGTCCTCGTTTGCCTTGCATTTGGGGCAGAATTTTTTAACAAGCATATAGATTGCAACGGCAACGCCTGCAATAGCGGCGATTATGCCAACAACTTTAAGAATTTTTTTAATTGTATCACACATAGGAATTTCCTCCTTCAAGTAGTATAACCATTATAGTACAAAGCAAATCCAAAGTCAAGTATATTTCGGATAAAACAAAAGGACGGAAAACTTCCGTCCCTAATGTTTATTGATTAGCCATTGATAAGCTTTGCAAGAGCTGACTTCTTTCTGGCAGCGTTGTTCTTATGAATAAGACCTTTTGCAGCAGCCTGGTCAACCTTTTTGATTGCGAACTTAACTGCAACTTCTTTGTCTGCTGCGTTATTTTCAACAGCAATGTGAGCCTTTTTGATAGCTGTTTTAAGAGCTGTGTTAGCTGACTTGTTGCGAGCAGCCTTTGTTCTGTTAACGAGTACGCGTTTTTTAGCTGATTTAATGTTGGGCATAATTGCACCTCCTTTAGTTCTTTACACAGTTACAAATAATAACATATTTTAAAGCAAATTGCAAGATTTTTTCGAAAAAATATTAAACTTTTTCAAATTGCAACTAATGATACTATATCTTTAACCAAAAATCAAGTATTTTTCAATAAAAAGGAGCAGTTTTGTGGATTTTCGTACTGACTTAGCCATTGAAATAAAAGAATCGTTGCCACGGAAAACCTCTGACGGAATTGAAACCGTAGCTTTTGAAAAAAGCGGAGTGAAGGTGACCAAAATCAAAATCACAAATTCCGAGGGTGAGAAGGCAATCGGGAAGCCCTGCGGCACTTATATCACGGCGGAAATCCCCAATCTCACTAAATACAGCTGCGCTGATGAAAGCGTTATGGCAATTCTCGGAAGCCTTCTCAGCGACCTTTTGCCCAAGGACGGTACGGTGCTGACAGTGGGTCTCGGTAATGACAACATAACTCCGGATGCTCTCGGCCCTCTGAGCTGTTCAATGATTCTTGCCACACGGCATATCAGCGGTGAACTTGCAAAAAGTGTGGGACTTGACTCCCTGCGACCCTCTGCGGTGCATACACCCGGAGTGCTGGGGCAGACCGGTGTGGAATCTGCCGAGATAATCAAAGGCATTGTGCGCCAGATAAACCCAGCCGCCGTGATTGTGATAGATGCCCTCGCTGCCCGTCGGCTTTCAAGGCTGGGCTGCACCGTGCAGATGTCCGACACGGGCATTATCCCCGGCTCCGGCGTTGGCAATTCAAGGGCTGAAATCAGCAAATCCACCCTTGGAATCCCCGTTGTTTCAATCGGAGTTCCGACGGTTGTGGATGCAGGTACTCTCGTTCACGGTCTTATCGGCGAAAGCACACCGCTGAAAAAAGAAAACAGTAATATGATAATCACCCCAAGGGAAATCGACCTTGTGATTGACAGGGCGGCAAGACTGGTGGGTATGGCTGTTAATAAAGCATTACAGCCGCATATTTCAGCGGAGGAAATACTCATGCTGTTGTAGGAGGAGTTATGTCAGTTTCAAAAAATCAATATGATAAAATGGCAAAAGCCGCGTCACCCGATTCACCCGTAGTGATGAATTGTATCAAGGCTTTTTTCTTTGGAGGAGCAATCTGTTGTTTCGGTGAGTTCCTTTTTTACATCTATTCTTCTTTATTAAATCAAAACACCGACAGGGTGAGAATTTTTGTGCCTGTAACAATAATAGTGATTACTTCAATCATAACCGCATTCGGTGTGTTTGATAACATTGCCCGCCACGCAGGTGCAGGAACGATTGTGCCCATAACGGGGTTTGCAAATTCCGTGGTGAGTTCTGCAATGGAATACAAAAACCAAGGCAAAATTATGGGTGTGGGCGTGAATATTTTCTCAATAGCAGGCCCCGTAATTCTGTTCGGCACAGCGGCGGCTTCGGTTTATGGTGTAATTTATTGGTTGGTTGAGAAGGTGTTTTGATGAATAACAGAATAATCACTCTGAAAAATAAGCCCAAAATCCTCAGCTTTGCCGCCGTTGCAGGCAAAAAAGAGGCTCAGGGACCGTTGTTCAATCTCTTCGATACAGTGTATGAAGACACAAAAATGGGAGCGGATTCCTGGGAAAAAGCGGAAAGCCTTTTGCATAAAAACGCAATTAAAACCGCGCTGAAAAAAGGAAACCTCAGGCAGGAGGATGTCGATGTTATTTTTGCAGGAGATTTGCTCAATCAGTGCACGGGCTCAAGCTTCGGCATAAAGGATTTCGGTATCCCTTTCGCAGGTGTTTACGGCGCCTGCTCAACAATGGCACTTTCTCTTTGTATGGCGGCAATGAGCGTGGATTCGGGCTATTGCAACACAGCCGTTGCCGCAACGTCTTCTCATTTTTGCTCGGCAGAAAAGCAGTTCCGTAAGCCTCTGGAATACGGCGGCCAGCGTCCGCCCTCTGCTCAATGGACAGTAACGGGGGCAGGCAGCGCTGTAGTGAGCAAAACCGCTCATCAATCCGCCCCGAAAATAGAAAAAATTGCCATCGGCAAAATCTGCGACCTGGGCATCACCGACGCCAATAATATGGGTGCCGCCATGGCACCTGTAGATGTTAAAATAGAACCATAAATTAAGCGAAAAGCAACACAAAATCTTACACAAATTTCGACACGAAAGGTGGTGAAAACACCCTATTTTACTGGGGTTGCGGGTGTTTTAG
>JAGBHX010000048.1 GCA_017935265.1 Clostridia bacterium
CAGTACGGTATGATCTTCTACGGCGGCGAAATCGGCGTTTATACAAGAATCCATTCCGATAAGGAAATCGGTATCTTCACAATGTTCAGATGTGCCGCAGAGGAAGATTGGCTTAAAATGGAAATGACTCTCTGGCATCAGGAACTCACAGGCGAATGGAAGCGTGAATTTACCAGAGATTACGATTATTATTGGTGGTGCACAGGCTTCAAGAACGGTCACCTCAGACAGGAAGAACCTGCCGACGAGCTTCGTATGACAGGCAGAATTACCTTTAAAGACGAAGAAATGACCAAAATTGTTGCATCGGGTCTTGCCGAATGCGGCTTTACCGTGTGCGAAAAGCCCGAGGATATGGGACTCGACTCCTTCTGCGTTGACGGATACGATATTTCTTTCTGCTGGCAGAATATCTCTGAAGCAGAAAGCACCATGTTCATCAAGGTAAGCGCAGGCTTCCTTTATAACCTCAGCATTCTCCCCTTAGCACCTATCGTTGTTCCTTTTGTCGGTATGTTCTCTGTAGCGGTTATGCTTGTTAACGTTATACTTTAATTACCTATAAGTTAAAGACTTGCTCCGAAAAGAGCAAGGCTTTTATGTTATCCTGCAATTATAGTTTTTATGGCTTCAACAACAGCTTTGAACAGCGTCGTCTGTTCAGGAATCTCAATAACGGGATTGAAACCAAAAAGCGTTGACAGTTGAGCCACTGAATATTCCCAAGCTGCACCTATAAATAAAGCGATAGAATCAAACACTTCTGCTCACCCCCTCAAAAATGATTTCTTATCCGAATTATAACACTTGTCCCCCAAAAAGTCAAGCTGAGGTTAAAGCAAAAACCTTGCATATCAAATGCAAGGTTTAATTATGCTTGTTTTTAAAATCCGCCGCCGACCTTGATTTCATAGAAGATTGCGGCATCAGCTGTTTTAACGGTAATGCTGCCAAGATTGTTGCCTATTTTAAGGTTCTCAATGTCAACGTTTGCAGTGTAGCTCCAGGTGCCTTTTTCGATAATTCCGTCGCTGTTTATCTTTACCTTAACGGTAGGCTCACTGTAACGGATGCTGATTTTGGCATTTTCAAAATCAATATCAAAGGCAGGAAACTCCGCCGCCGCAGTTGAAACGTTGCCCAGAACGCTGATTGCGTGACCGACCGTGCCGTCATACATACTGCCGTAAGTGCCGTCGGTCTGCTCCTTCATCGTCATTTCAACAACGGTATATTCGCCGCTCTTGTAAGCTTTTATGGCCTCAGCGTCATCAACGGCAAGATTATTGAAACCGCCCGTTATTCCGTCGAAAGTTGTTGAATTCTTTGCAAGTGCCTTTGCAATTGCTTCTTCTGCCAGCTTTAAAATGCCGCCAATAAGACCTTTGCCGTCATTGACAACCATCTTTTTCATGGTCATAGTCTGGCTTGAAGTAACATCCGGATGTGTCTTGACAGCGGCACTCTTATAGAAAGCAACGATTTCTTCCTGTGACCACTGTGCAGGGTCTGTTGCGAGAGATTCGGGTTCAGTGATAGCTTCCGTGTGAATTTCGGTTACGATAACAGCTTCGCCGCCCTGCTCGGTAACAACCTCACCGCTTGCGTCCGTGAGCATCTCCGTCACAACAACCTGCTGCACATTGATATCGCCTCTTGTTTCCTGCGTAACGCTCACATCCTCTTTCTTTTTGCAGGCTGCAAACGCAAACACAAGAGCAAACACAAGAGCAACTGAAATAATTTTCTTCATATTAAGTCCCCCGTAAGTTAGAAAAAATTATCAACAAAATCTTACAACATTCCTGCAAAAGTGTCAATGTTTTTCAGAAAGATAAGTTGTAAACATTTTTAAAATGCAAAAACCCCTGCTCTCAACCGAGAACAGGGATTTAACATTAAGGTTAATTATTTCGCTGCTTCTTCAACTGCAACAGCGCAAGCAACGGTAGCACCAACCATGGGGTTGTTACCCATACCGATAAGACCCATCATTTCAACGTGAGCGGGAACTGATGAGGAACCTGCGAACTGAGCGTCGGAGTGCATACGGCCCATTGTATCTGTCATGCCGTAGGAAGCAGGACCTGCTGCCATATTGTCGGGATGAAGTGTACGGCCTGTGCCGCCGCCTGATGCAACTGAGAAATAGTTTACGCCGTTTTCAACGCACCACTTTTTGTATGTGCCTGCAACGGGATGCTGGAATCTTGTGGGGTTGGTGGAGTTACCTGTGATGGAAACGCCAACGTTTTCAAGCTTCATGATAGCAACGCCTTCGGGAACGTTGTC
>JAGBHX010000049.1 GCA_017935265.1 Clostridia bacterium
AAGCACATCAAATATTTAAAATCTTTTTTGCAGGATTTCGGAGATGTTCCCTGCTTTTCTGTTGTAACTGTTATTTGTGATGATTTTAAAGTGGACGAAATAGGAAACGGTGATACTGCGATATGTAATTCATTGCCGTCTATGAAAAAGGTAATTCATTTAATTGCCGACAACAAACCTGTTGTTTTTGATGAAAAACGAAAACAAGAAATTTACGATTACATAAAGAGTAATCAAATTGAGGGTAAGGATTCCCGAATTGAGCACAAGGAAAATGTAATAAGATACAAAGAGAACATTGATGAAATGAAAGAGCAGAAAATATGCCCATATTGTAAAACGGATTTGGTCTTGCGCAAAGGAAAATACGGCGAGTTTTACGGTTGCTCAAATTATCCTAAATGCAGATACACAATAAAGATTTAATCGTAAGGGACAGGCCTCTGTGCCGGTGTGCAATAGACAATCCCTCAGTCTTTTTGCTACGCAAAAATCCGGCTCCCTTTACACAAGGGAGCCTTGAAAAAGGAGCGATTTTATGAAAGTTACATACAAAGCTGCGGCTAAAATCAACCTGATGCTCGACATTATTGCAACCCTTCCCAACGGCTACCACAGCCTTTTTATGGTGATGCAGTCTGTCGACCTTTTTGACCGCATCACCGTCCAAAAAACTTCTGACGGCGGAATTGTTCTTTCAAGCAACGAGCCTGCGATTCCTTGCGACGAAACCAACATCGCCCACAAGGCGGCGGTTGCTTTTTATAATTACACAGGTATCGATGACAGAAATATTAAAATTCATATTGAAAAGAAAATTCCCTTTGCCGCAGGTCTTGCAGGGGGAAGTGCTGACGGTGCAGGCGTCATTGCCGCCCTTAACGACATTTATGAAACAAATCTCACCGAAAGGGAGCTATGCTCAATCGGTGTTAAGGTGGGCGCAGACGTGCCCTTCTGCCTGACGGGTGGTACACGGCTTGCTCAGAATATCGGTGAGGTGCTGTCGCCTCTGCCCGATTTGAAGGATTGTTATATTGTCCTTGCCAAGCCGGATATCGGCGTTGCAACGGGTTCTGCCTATGCCGAATTTGACAAATACGGTGTACGTCACCTTGATACGGGGGCAATGCTTTTTGCCGCCGCAAACGGTGACTTTGAAACGATATGCGCCAAAACAGGCAACGTTTTTGAGCAGCTTATTGAAGTGCCTCAGCGCGTGCCTATTAAGGCAGTTATGTATGAAAATGATGCTGTCTGCGCTTGTATGAGCGGCAGCGGACCTACTGTTTTCGGAATTTTCACAGATAAAGAAAAGGCTGAAAAAACCGTGGAACAGCTAAAAGAAAAATTTGAGCAGGTGTATTTATGCAAGCCTGTAAAAGCAGGAGTTATTAAAGAATGATAGGTTTGGGAACAATTGTCAACGTTGCGGCGGTGGTTGCCGCAGGTTTTATAGGTGTGCTGGTAAAAGGCGGAATAAAGGAACGCTTTCAGACCACTATTATGGGTGTGCTTGGTATTTCCACAATGTTTATCGGAGCTTCGGGCACCTTGCAGGAAATGTTCACGGTAGAAAACGGCTCGATTTCAACTCAGGGCACAATGCTTCTTGTTATGTCACTTATAATCGGTGCGGTAATCGGTGAGCTACTCAACATTGAAGCGTGGCTTGAAAAAGTAGGGGAATGGCTCAAGGAAAAAGTCAAAGCCAAAAATGACAATAGATTTGTGGATGCTTTTGTAAATTCTACCCTTGTTATCTGCATAGGTGCAATGGCGATTGTAGGCTCCTTGCAGGACGGCTTGACAGGTGACCACAGCACTCTTTTTGTTAAAGCGGCGCTGGACTTTCCCATAATCCTCATTTTCGCTTCAACTCTGGGCATCGGTGCAGTTTTTTCCGCAATCCCTCTCGGTCTTTATCAGGGTGCAATCACTTTGTTTGCGGGGCTGATTTCACCTTATCTGAGTGATACACTCATATCAAACCTCACCCTTGTGGGCAGTGCAATGATATTCGCAATCGGTGTCAATCTTGCCTTCGGCAAAAAGTTCAAGGTGGGCAATTTCCTCCCCGGTCTGCTCGTTCCCGTAATCTACGAAATCATTACAAAATTTATATGAATTACCAAGCTGAAAGTAATATTTCAGCTTGATTTTTTTGTGCCTTTTTGAGCTTTTGCAAAAAAAGGTTACAAAAATTGTTACAAAAGGTTGCAAAAGGTTACAGTCTGTGTTATACTATACCTGTTGTGACCAAATAAAATTCAGTTTGGAAGTGACGTTTTGCGAGGCAAAAATGCTATAATAAACCTTCTCGGTTCAGCCGGCACGCAGGTTATCGGTATTCTCTGCGGCTTCATTGTTCCGAGAATTATAATAGGCACCTACGGCTCTGAAATGAACGGTCTTATGCATTCCATAACTCAGTTTCTCAGCTACATCACCTTGCTTGAATCGGGTGTTGCCGGTGTTATCAGGGCGGCTCTTTATAAGCCCCTTGCAGAAAATGATAACAACAAAGTCAGCGGAATCATTATGGCGACCGAGGGCTTTTTCAGAAAAATATGCCTCATCTTTGTCGGTTATGCGGCGGTGCTCGCCTGTGTTTTTCCTTTTATTGTTGAAGGGGATGATGGTTGGCTTTCCACCTTTGCAATGGTGCTCATTATTGCTTTGAGCACAATCAGCCAGTATTATTTCGGAATTACCTACAACGTGCTTCTTCAGGCAGACCAGAAAAGGTATATCTACGAAATGCTGGGTGCGGCGGCGGTTGCCGTGAATGCAATAATGGTTTTTGCCTGTGCAAGCCTTGGGGCTTCGGTTCATGTGATGAAGCTGGTTTCATCCACCGTGTTTGCAATCAGACCGATTTTTCTTAATCTTTACGTTAAGAAAAAATATTCGATTGACAGAAGGGTTGCTCCCGATAAAGCGGCTCTCAGCCAGCGTTGGGACGGAATGGGTCATCATATTGCATATTTCCTCCATTCCAACACAGACGTCTTTATTCTCACGCTTTGCGCACGAATAACAAAAGCTTTTTCCATAGCAGAGGTTTCTGTTTATTCGGTTTATTATTCCGTAACCTACGGAATTGTCAGTGCGGTGAACATTCTTCATCTTTCCGTTGAAGCGGCTTTCGGCAATATGATTGCCAAGGGCGAAAAGGCATTGATGAAGCTCAATTTCAAAGTATATGAGCAGATGTCAATGATGCTCAACACCTTTGTTTTCACCTGCACGGCTGTGTTGCTTGTGCCGTTTGTTTCGGTTTATACCCACGGAATTGACGATGCCGATTATATCCGCCCGCTGTTTGGTTACATTCTCACTCTTGCCGAGGCGTTGTTCTGCATCAGAAAGCCGTACAACAACGTTACTCACGCGGCAGGGCATTACCGACAGACAAAAAAAGGCGCCTACATTGAAGCAGGCATCAACATAGTTCTTTCGGTTGTTCTTGTTGTTCCTTTCGGAATTACCGGTGTGGCTGTTGCCACAGCCCTTGCAATGGGCTACCGAACATTGGATTATGTGCGTTACTTATACAAAAACATTCTTGAAGAGAAGCTGTCTTACTTTTTCAGAATGCTTGCGGTCAATGCCGCGGCCTGCGGAGTAACCTGCTTCATTTCAAGCCTGTTTTTGCCCGACACATTAGATTCGTATTTAGTGTTTTTGGCTTATGCCGTTGCAGTTGCTTTGATTTGCGTTGTTACGGTTGCGGCGCTAAACTTTGTTTTCTTCCCTAAAAATCTTAAAAGTATTATTTCAACGGTTTCCAGAACAGTTAAAAATTTCTTGAAAAGATAAAGGAGTATTTATGAATAAGATTGTAAGAGCGTTGGTTTCGGTATTACTGATTATTTCTCTTCTCGGTGTTGGCGTTTATGCGGCCACACCGACATACGATGTATCCTCAGCTTACAGAAACGGAGCATATTATCAGAAGCTTCTCGACGTTAAGCTCACAGGCAATCAGGCAAAAGACATTGTTAACGTTGCTCTTTCTCAGGTAGGCTATCATGAGGGCAGCTCAGGCAGTGACCTTAGCGGCAACTCATCAAGCTCGGCTAACTACACCGAATACGGCAGATGGTTCGGCCAGCAGAGCAACTGGTGTGCAATCTTCATCAGCTGGTGTGCAAATCAGGCAGGCATTTCCACATCCGTGGTTAAAAAGAATGCTGTTGCAAGCGGTAACTCCTGCCAGTTCGGTGAAAAGAAATATTCCTTCGGTTCAAGAAATCCTCAGCCCGGCGACATTCTTTATGTTCAGAATGACTCCGATTCAAGCGTTGACCACGTAGGTCTTGTATATAAGGTTGACGACACTTATATCTACGCTGTTGAAGGCAACTTCGGCAATAAGGTCGGCACAATCAAATATTATAAGGACACAGGCCGACAGACTTATTACTCTTCCACAAAGATTCTTTTTTACGGTGTTCCCGATTATTTAACAGACAATGCAGTGAGCAACACCGCCCCCACAACCCCTGCGGTTGAAAAAGGTGACGTAAACATTGATAAAAAGGTCAACTCAAATGATGCCCTTCTTATCCTTGAATATTCAGTCGGAAAAAGAGTGTTGAGCGACACTCAAAAAAAAGCAGCAGATATGGACTCTGACGGAGTGGTTGATTCAGTTGATGCTCTTGCAGTTCTGAAAAAATCAACAGGCAGATAATTAAATAAAAGTCAACGGTGCAGTTCGTTTGAACCGCACCGTTTTTTGTTTGCATAATTTTTAATAGTTATTGTCAACGGCTTTGCCGATACCTTTGAGAAGAGAGTCCTCGCGGCTTGACGGAACGTCACAGTTATAATGCCATATCATAACTCCTGCGTAGCCGTTGTTTATTGCATACTCGGTTTTCTGCTCAATAACCTTGGGGGTGTTAAACCAGAAGTCCTTACCCGTGACATCGCAATGATACCGGCCGTCTTCATCAATGCCGTCAAGGCAACCGTTGTAAGCGTACCAATAGGCTGACATATCCGTGGGGCGCGCATAAAACGGAAGACCGATGTTGACCTTTTCGCGGGGCATTCCGTAAAATCCGAGATTCTGAGCAAGCTTAATCGTGTCTTCATAAGTGGCGTGCTTTCCTTCGCCGTCAACCATATCGTAGGACATCAGCTCAAACGAGTCAATTGCGGCAATTGCGGCTGTTGAAAACTTAATGTTCCAGTCGTTGCCCGCAACTCCGAGAGTGTAGTCGCCCAGCTTTTTGTCAAGTGAAACAAGAAATCTGTTGTAATAGTGCCACGCTTTAAGGGAGAGCGGATATTCATAGTCAAAATGAACACCGTCAAAGTCGTATTTATCAAGAATGGCAACAATGTTATCCTCCAACACTCCGCTGGTGAAGGCTTTATTGTGCTCATCACTCTGAGCTTCCATTTGCTCTTCCCATACGTCTGATTGGCTGTTGCCGCCGGGGCCGAGAAGGTTGAGTGTTATTTTCACATCCCGTGTGCCGATTGCCTTGCGTATGTTGCCAAGGGCGGTTTCGAGCTTTGCTTTGTCATAAACGATTTCACCTTCACTGTTAAACGATGCACATTCAAAAAGAATCACATCGGTAATTATGTCAAAATCTTCACAAAAAAGTGCACTTTCATCCTGAACATAATCTCCTCTGATATAGGCGGTGACTCTGAAATTGTCGGCTTTTTTGCACGGGTTGACATCAAGCCCCAAAAAGCCAGTTATGGCAGTTATCAGCGCGGTGAAAAAAGCAATTATCCTTTGAGCGAAAACAAGCATATTATTGCACCTCTTTATCTGAAACTAAATCGAAATATTTTTCTTCAAGCTTTTCGTAGTGAGTGTAGTTTTCTGCCTGCGAAATAAGATTTTCTGCATCTGTGTACGGCTTGACTGCTCTTGTGTAAACCGATACAGCTTTAAGATAAGCCTTGAGCTCCTGACGCTGCCTGATGCTGTCGAAAAATCCCTTGACCTCTCTTGTCATAATTCCGTTTTTAACAGCGTCGTCGGGCGCTTTGATGCTGTCAATGCCGTATTTGCCGATGAGCGCCGCAGATTCCTTTTTAACTCTCGCATTTTTTATCGCGTCTGAACGGATTTCTTTTTCGGTTGCGTTGGATTTGGGAAGCTTTTTCGCTGATTTTAAATCAGCCTTTGCATTTTCGTAAAAATACATAAGCCCTCTTGAATAGTCCTCATTTGCCTGAGCAAGCCTTGCTTTGCCGGCATTTGTTGAAAACTTGTTCAAATCTGCAACAATAATATCGGCTCTTTCAATGGCAAGGTTTGTTTCTTTAACTTTTTTGATTTGTGCTTTTGCATTTTTGATGGCCTGTGCACGAATTTCCTTTTCTTCTTCACTTGAGCGCGGAAGCTTTTTGGCCGAGCGCAAAATGCTTTTGTCAACAGTCAGCTGTTCTTTGCCGATTAAATCTCTTGCCTGAATAATGATTTCCATAGTATCCCTGAGCTCATCGTCTTCAAGAGCACCAAGGGCGTGGTTTTCAAACATTGTGCGGATTTTGAGCACGTCTACGTAAGCTCTGTGCTTGTTTTCCGTCAGGTCGTAGAAGCAGAAGGGGATGAGGTTGAAAAGTGCACCCAATGCGGAGCAGAGAATAAGCACTTCAAAAAGATTGTTGCGAAGCGTGTCGTCATAAAGCACGTCATAATCGTCAAGCAGTCCCATTTTCTCATAAATTGCAGGGTAGAACATACCTGTGAAAAATCCTATAACCGTTCCGATTATGCCGAGGGGAGCAAAAAGTCCGTCAACCCTGACACCTGTTTTCCATTGGTGATAGTCGCGCATATCTGCGTTTATCTGATGCTGAACTATGTTCCAGAAGGTGTTGATGAAGGTGTTGATATACCAAAGCACGCAGACAAGAATGAGATTGTGATATGCAAAATAGAGAACAAGAAGAATAACAATGTTGATTGAGTTTGCGGTGATAAGAAGGTTTCGCTTGCCCATTAAGTTTATGGCAAGGGGAGCAAGGAGCATAGACCACAGACCCGCATTGCCTATGACCGTGTTGGCAACGCCGAGCATTTCCTGCTGTGCGCCGCCGTTGCCGTAAACGAACGACCAGCCGAGCACAACCCCGTAGCCCGATTCAAGAAAAACGACCCACGCCGCCGCCTGAATAATCCAGTAATATTTATTTTTGGCAACCTCGCGGATTGCATCAAGCATTCTCACAGGCTCCTGCGGCTTTTTGGGAAGAATCAGCCTTTCCTTAACCTTGCGGAAGAAAATTGTTCCGATAATCAGACCAGCTACGGTGAAGAAAGGATAAATAACTCTGTAGGTCCAGATGTTGTTAAGTCCCCAAGTCAGACCGGCAATCAACGGAATTACAAGACCTGTTATTGTTGGAGCAAGGGAGTAAATAACCTGAGAAATGCTCATCACCGTTGCTCTTTCCTGAGTGTTTGGCGAAATAATCTGCTGAAAATATGTATAGCTTTCGTTGTAGAAGCAAAGGAAAACGTTAAGTAGCATATACATAAACCAGACAACCACCGCCTTTGTTATGTACTGCATATTTTCGTAAGGCAACCACACAAAAGCCGTTGTTATCAGCACAATAGGAAGTCCCGTTTTTCTGATAAAGGGCAAAAACTTTCCGCCGTCCATTTTGTGGTTGTCGTAATACCAGCCCCTGAAAATACCGATAGGAATACCCACAAGGTTAGCCACAATGAGCATAACCGACAAGTCCATAGGCTTCAGCCCGATGCTTGCCCCCACAAGGAAGTTTGACGCATCGAGACCGATTGCCGCGGCGAGCAGGGTAGTCCAGTAAACACCGAAGCCTGCACCGCTGAGGCTTGCCACCTCTTTGTAGGGGATATAGCTTCCCTTGGGCGGCTCAGACCAATAGGTTTTGGCGGTGTTGAAAATATCCTTGGCTTTTGAAATTATATTCTGCTTATTTCCCATAATACCAACCTCCAAAGAAAGTGTATCATAAAACAGAGATAAAATAAACAGTTGTTTTAAATATTTTTAATTTGTAAATTTCCGTTTCTTACCGTTGCAAAATGGTGAAATTTGTTATATAATTACTCTGTTAAACTATATAGTGAGGGATATTTATGGCTTTTATTGAATTTCATAATGTAAATAAAAAGTATAAATTGGGCGAGCTTGACCTGGATGCACTTTCAGATGTCAGCTTCGACATTGAAAAAGGTGAAATCTGCACAATCGTAGGCCCCAGCGGTGCAGGTAAAACAACCGTTCTTAATATTCTGGGCGGTATGGATACCTGTGATACCGGCAATGTTATTGTTGACGACAGAGAAATTACCACTCTCGGCAAGCGCAATATGACCCTTTACAGACGCAGAGATGTGGGCTTCGTTTTTCAGTTTTACAACCTTGTTCAAAATCTCACGGCATACGAAAATATTGAGCTTGTTGCCAAAATCAGTCAGAATCCTCTCGACAGCTACAAAATGCTTGAGCTCGTAGGACTTCAGGACAGGGCAGGCAACTTCCCCGCTCAGCTTTCGGGCGGTGAGCAGCAGAGAATTTCAATTGCACGTGCCCTTGTTAAGCGACCCAAGGTGCTCCTTTGCGACGAGCCAACAGGTGCTCTTGACTACGAAACGGGTATTCAGATTTTAAAGCTTCTGCAGGATGCCAGCCGTGCCATCGGTATGACGGTTATCATCATCACTCATAACCAGGCAATCACACCTATGGCAAACAGAGTTATAACTATGAGAAGCGGCAAAATTCACCGCATAGAAATTAACGAAACACCGGTTCCGGTTGAAAGGATTGAATGGTAACATTATGAACAGGCCGATGCGAATGGATTTAATTCGCTCAATCAGAAAAAGCATAATGAGATTTATTTCCATTGTTGCTATTGTTGCGCTGGGAATAAGCTTTTTTGTCGGCATAAAATCAGCCTCACCCGATATGAGAAACACCGCCAACGAGTATTTTGTTGAGGACAATGTTCTTGACCTTTCGGTGATTTCCACAATCGGCTTTACTGATGACGAGGTGCGCAAAATTGCGCAGGTTGACGGTGTTAAATCAGTTGACCCGATGAAGCTGACGGATACTCTGGTTTTTGTTGACGGCAAGGGAATTGTTAACGTTGAAAACGGTGCGGCTATGGCCTGCCGTGTTATGTCAATGGATTTTCCCCGTGCCCACGCTTTTTCACAATCGGGCGAAGGGGAGGACGGCTACATCAACCGCATTACTCTGGTTGAGGGCAGATACCCCAAAAATAAAAATGAATGTCTTGTTGACAGCGCCGTTGCAGGCTCTTATTCTGAGCTGACAATCGGCAACACCGTTACCCTCGCAGGTGACGGTACAACCCTCTCAGATACCCTTAACACCGACACCTTCACAATTGTCGGTACGGTTTCAAGCCCTATGTATGTTTCGTTTGAGCGCGGCTCAACCAACATCGGCTCGGGTACACTGGGTATGTTTATCTACATAGGCGAGGACTGTTTTGTTTCTGATTATTACGGTCAGGTTTATGCCACCGTAGATAACAAGGAGCAGTACGACGCATTCTCCGAAGAATATAACAATTACGTTGCTGAAATCGGCAAGAGAATTGAGTCCATTGCCGATGCCAGTATCAGCGGACGTCTTGCTCAGGTGAAGCAGGAATACTCTCAGAAAATTGCTGACGGCGAAGAAACCTACAAAAAAATGGAGGCCGAAACCAACGCTCAGCTTGAAGAGGCTCTTAAAAAGATTAATACTATTGAAGAGTATATTGAAAGCGGTGACGGCAAAATTGCCTCCGCTCAGACTCAGCTTTCCAACAAAATTGCTTCTGCCGAGGCGGAGCTGAAATCATCAAAGGCAGAGTATGAAAAATCCCTTGCGGATTATGAAGCAAACAAGGCTCTTGCCAACGATGCCGACAATGAAATTGACGGCTACAACAAGGCAAAAGAAATTTATAACAACTACCGTGAAAGGCAGAAAAAGGACAGAGCCGAAATTGATGCTCTGATTGCAGATTTGCCTGCGCTTAAAACTGCCGCCGACAAGGCGAAGGCTGAGCTTGATGCGGCTGAAAAAACGTATAACAACATTCAGTCTCAGCTCAATCAAAAGGAAAAAGACCTTGCAGAAAACAAAAAGGCTCTTGAGGTTTTCAAGGAGGAGGAGGCAAACTGGAGCCCCGAAACCTCCTTTGAGCCGATTGAAACTATTCAGGGCTATGTTAAGGAGTTCACCAAAAAGTGCAACGACCTTCAGAAGGAAATTGCTTCTCTCAAGGCTCAGCTTGCTCAGGCGGAGGGTGTCAAAGCCGAAGCCAAGGCAAAATATGATGCCGCCGCTTCGGAATATTCCGCACAGCAGACAACAATTGACAGCCGTGAAGAAACGTATAAAAGCAATGAAGAAATTCTCGACTCTTATGCCGACGATATAGCAAGGCTTGAACAGGGCGAAAAGGATCTGGATATTTTCAAAAACGCACTCAAGGATGCTGCCGCCCAGCTTGAAGAAGCAAAAATAAAGATTACCGAATCTCAGCTCAAGCTTTATTATGAAGAAAGCAAGGGCAACAAAGAAATTACCGCAGGTCAGGCAGACCTGAAATCTGCAAAGGCCCGCCTTGAGTCTGCTGAGGAGGCTTATTCCGACGCTGAACACGAGGTGCGCGTTGCCCTCAAAAAAGCTCAGGGTGACATAGACAAAGCCAAAACAGCTCTCGAAGAGCTTAACAACTCTGCCTGGACAGTTTCTTATCAGAAGGATTTGCCCGGTCACGAAAGCTATGGACAGAGCCTTGAAAACATTACTGCTATGGCAAACGTTTTCCCTGTGTTCTTCTTCCTCATTGCGGCTATGATGTGCCTTGCAACAATGACCCGTATGGTTGAAGAGGAGCGCATGCAGCTCGGCACACTCAAGGCATTGGGCTACAAAGAAAACAGTATTCTTGCCAAGTATTATTGGTATGCCGCAATTGCCTGCGTTCTCGGCTCAATAATCGGCGTAATCATCGGTGCGGTTATTTTCCCCAAGGCAATCAATTCAGCTTATGCAATGATGTATTGCTTGCCCGATGTTAAGATTTATTTCCATTGGCAGTATATTTTAATCGGAACGCTGTTCTCTCTTGTGTCAACTCTTTCGGCAACCTTGTTTGCCTGCCGCAGAGCCCTCAGAACTCAGGCGGCTGAGCTTATGCGACCCAAATCACCCAAGCCCGGCAAACGCGTTTTCCTCGAACGTTTCACAGGTCTGTGGAACTCAATGTCCTTCGGCTCAATTGTAACAATCCGAAATATGTTCCGAAGCAAAAAGAGAATGGTTATGACTATTCTCGGCGTTGCAGGCTGCACGATGCTTATTCTTGCCGCCTTCGGCATCAACAATTCGGTTGATACAATCATCTCGGCTCAGTACGGTGAGGGAGGTATTTCTCACTACAACATTATGGCTGTGCTTGATGACGAACAGCTTCCCGGCCAGAGTGAAACAATCAAGGACCTTGAAAAGGATGTCCGTGTCAAAAACGCGATGCTTCTTGACACCAAAACAATGACTGCTTCCTCAGCCAAGGAAGATAACGATACCGAAATGTCAATTCACCTCTACGTTCCCGAGTCGGGTGAAAAGCTCAAGGAATGTATTACTCTGCGCTCACGCAAGGGCAACGAAACATACACTCTGGGTGATGACGGTGCGGTAATCACCGAAAAGCTTGCTGAGGACACTGACACCGATGTAGGGGATACGCTCATCCTCACCGCCGTTGACGGCAAGGAATATAAGGTTAAGGTTGCGGCTATTGCCGAAAACTATGTTTACCATTACGTTTATATTTCACCTGCATATTATCAGAATGTGTTTGGTGAAAGTCCTGAGTTTATGTATGTTCTTGCAACTCTCAAGAACTACACCAATGCCAATGACGAGCAGAATATGGCAGACGATATTCTTTCCTACACAGAGGTTGCAGGCGTTGTTTCAACCGATGTAATGATTGATTCCTTCAACGCTATTGTTGACCGACTTGATGTTGTGGTTGTTATCTTCATCATTGCCGCAGGTCTTCTTGCGTTTGTAATTCTCTACAACCTCACCAACATCAGCGTTCAAGAGCGACTTCGTGAAATCGCCACAATCAAGGTTGTGGGCTTTACCGATGCCGAGGTTACGTCCTATGTTTACAGAGAAAATATTTTCCTCACCCTGGCAGGTATCCTCGTGGGTCTGGGAGGCGGCGTGGGTCTTCACCGCATCGTGGTTGAAATTGCCGAGGTAAACGTTGTTATGTTCGGCAGAGATATTTATTGGTGGAGCTTCCTGCTTGCAGTTGTGCTCACCGCCGTGTTTGCCGCGTTGGTAAGCATCCTCGTTCACAAACGCCTTCAGCGCTTCAACATTATCGAAGCCCTCAAATCAGTTGAATAATTTTAAAACAGCATTCCACAATCGTGGAGTGCTGTTTTTTATAATAAAGAAATTCTAAAGCTTTTATTAAGTTTTGAGCTAAATCATTGACAACTCATCTGGCTTCAATTATGCTGAAACGGGAGGCGATGTTATGCATAAAAGGATTATCTTGATTATATTGTCAGTTGCAGTTTTCGTCACGGGTATAACCGCATATTATCTCAATTCTTTGCCCGTGTCGGAAGATTTAATAAAAGAATGTAAAGAAGAAATAAAGCAGAATAATTTTGAAGAAGTAAGTTTAACCCTTTCAAACAGAGAGGTCATAAAAGCAGTCAAGGCAGTGTTTATGGGTGAAGATACCACGCTTATGAACGGTGATAAGGTTTTGAATTGCGAAACAGATGAGTTCATAACCAATATCTGGCAGGATGGTGAATATATTTATTATTCCTTTTATGACTGGTCAGTAAGTCAGAGCGTTATACACCGAGCTGACACAGAGTTTTCTCGGAATGAGTTTTATTGTATACTTCCTGTTAATTTCAGCGGTTTTATTACGGTTGACGGCATTGTTTACGGAAGATATGTTACCGATTCTGATGAGGCTCCCCATTTTATTGTATACAATCTTGCCAAATATGACGTTGAAGCAAATCAACTGAATATTATAGACCACGAAACGCCTGGCTTTGATGTAAAACTTTTTAAAGACGGTTTATTATATCTCGTTGGATACACGGAAAATGAAATATACACTTTTGACATTGAAAATGAAGTTATGAAAAAATTGCCGTTCAGGCTTTATGATACATTCCGTTATCAGTATGGCATTGAAAAGATTGAATTTCTGAATAACGACATTATGAAGGTGAATGCTTGCCGTGAGGATAAGAAGGATGATTATAAAGAAGAACCGGTAACTTACCTCTTCAATACCAAAACCGGTCGCAAATTAAAAGTGGAAGTTTAACATTTTTTTCTCAAAGAACCAAAAAATTTATATAAATAGTGGACAAAACTTTTTTTCTTTGTTATAATGTATCAGTAAATTTGTAAAAGGAGTTGCAAATGATGAAAAAAGTTTTATCTGTTATCCTTTGCGTAGCTGTAGTGCTCGGCTCAATGTCAGGCGTTACTGCTTTTGCCTCAAGCGTGGGTGATGCCGCCGCAAGCATCGGTGTTAACATTGTTGACAACCTTCTTCTTGCTTTGTGCCACACTCTTGATAAGACCCTTGAGTTTGCTCTCAACACAGCTCTCGGTCTTGTTAATCTTTCAGACACAGGCGCTCAGGATGTTTCAGAGTATGAAAATCCCTTGTTCGAAAAATATGACGGTCATGACGAATTTGTTGACGAAGCCGCTGCAGATGCTGCTTTCAGCCTCGGTTATGACAAGCGTGACATCATCCCCGATGATTTCTATGACGGCGCTTATTACAAATACGGCGCAGCAGACATCGGTGCTTTGATTGAGCACGGCACAACAGTTAACCAGCTTCCCTCAGACCTTGCTGAGTATTATGCTGACCAGTATGCCGCTGAAAACGGTTGCTCTCAGGAAGAGCGTGACGCTATTGCTGCTGACCTTGCAGAAAGATATGCAGCTGACGTTCTTTCAGTTCGCACAGTCTGCCTTGACGATTCAAGAGGCAAGGTTCTCATTGCAAGCGTTGACTCAATCGGTCTTACAAACGCAAGCAAAAACGCTATCGTAGCTCTCGTTGATGAATATTGCACAGCTAACGGTATTGATGACATCGTAAGCATCAACGTTACTGCAACTCATACCCACAGTGCTATCGACACACTCGGTATCCTTCAGGGCGTTGGCCAGGTTGTTGACGGTTCTCTTTTTGAAAATCTCTTCACAGGCGCAGGCAACGCTATCCCTGACCCCAAGTATATGGACTTCCTTCACAAGACTGTTGCTGAGTCTATGATTGCTGCTTACGGCAATATGGAAAAGGGCTCACTCCATTTCACAAAGGCTGATGACACCATCACCTTCAAAGATGCAACCACAGGCGAAGAAAGAAGTGAAAACTTCTTCCAGCCCGGCGCTGATACAACAGTTATTCTTGAAGAAATCTACAAGCTTACATTTGTTCCCGCTGCAAAGAGCTCTCCCGTAACAGTTATTGCAAACTTTGCAGTTCACCCCGAAAAGGTTGGCGTAAGCACATCAGAAGAAATCCTTCCCACAGTTTCTGCCGATATGATTCCTTATATGGAGCAGCAGATTGTTAAGGCATACGAAGCTAATGGCCAGGATTGTAACTTCATTTACATCAATTCAGCTATCGGTTCAATGATTAAGATGGATATGGGCATCAACTCAGCTTATGAAACATATTATGCTCAGGATGCTAAAAATCCCATCTATGACACAACATATGAGCACCGTTCAATGCGCTACGGCATCGTTCTCGGTGACTACATCGCATCTCTTCCCCTTGGTGAAGAGGTTGACCCCATCCTTAACGTTAAAACTGATGAAATCCTCGTTAAGACCGACAACTTTATGCTCAGACTTCTTGCTATCGTTAAGCTTACCAACAACGTAATTCTTACCGATGCAGACAACAGCGTTTACACTGTTTCAGAAGTGGGCTATATGGAAATCGGCAAAAACATCAAAATCTTTATGTGCCCCGGTGAAATCAACCCCGAGCTCATCGCAACTGATGACCACCTTCTTTCAGGTGATTATTCATTGACAAGAGCAGATTTCCAGTATGAAGCTCTTATCAACTACTTTGATGAAACTGATGAGGTTCTCGTATTCGGTCTTATGAACGATATGGCAGGTTACATCGACCCCGATAATGACTATTCAATCGCTCTCGTTCGTCTTAATGACTACGGCACACCCGGCGAATACGGCATCAAGGCTAACGCCAACGCACTTCTCTTCTCATATTCATCAGACATCGCTTCAACCCTTATCGGCACATTCCTTAATGTTGTTAATGAGGCAAACGGCGGCGAAGCTGTTGATATTATCGAAGGTGACTTTACAGGCACAGTACCCTACATCAATTACATAATGCACATTGTAAATCACATTCTCAAAACAATCGGTCTTTAATAATTTTTCCCCTCTCAGCCGAGAGGGGATTTTTTTTTGCAACAAATCTGCGCCATTGTAGAGTCAATTCACGAATTGACCGTAAAGCAGGGCAGGGGCTTGCACCTGCAAAAAGAAAAGGATAAACACAAGGATTGAAACTGAGTATGTTTTGTGCTATTCTAAATATATCAATAGAAAATGGAAGAGAACAAACTAATGGATAAAGTAATTGATTATATTTTAAAAGAACGTTTCAGCGAAGACTCTCTTATAGCAATTGCAACTGTCGATAATTGCGGTACTCCATGGGTGAGGACAGTTGATGCGATTTATATTGACGGGGCATTTTATACCATAACCCACAATTCAACAAATAAAATGAAACATATCAGTGATAATCCTCTTGTTGGAATATGTGGTGAATGGTTTTCTGGTCACGGCAAAGCTGAAAGTTTAGGCTATATCTGCAATGAAGAAAACAACGGTATAGCTTATAAATTAAGAAAAGCTTTTGCATCGTGGTATGACAACGGTCACACCAATGAAAATGATATAAATACCATAATATTAAAAATCACCGTTGTAGACGGTGTTATTTACAAAGACGGAAAAAGATTTGAGTTTTAGCGGAGTACAATTATGACCGAGATTAAATTGATAAAACCTACACTTCAATATGCCGATGATATAATGTCATTTCGTAATGAACTTATTTCCGCAGGCGAAGAGGGTGGCTTCGACGGATGCTCAGGTCTGCAAAATTACACATCTGCCGAAGAGTGGCTGAAATATCTTGCGACAATGGAAAACGAAGAAACCTGCCCCGAGGGAAGAACACCGTCTGATGCTTATATTGCAGTTCGAACCACAGATAACAGAATTGTGGGTATAATTGATTTGAGACGTCACATAAATCACCCGATTTTAAGCTTATGGGGCGGTCATATGGGCTACACGGTAAGACCCTCTGAGCGTAACAAGGGCTATGCCAAAGAAATACTTCGTCTTAATTTGTATAATTGCCGTGACAGAGGCATTGGCAAAATTCTGTTAACCTGCAATAAAAATAATATTGCAAGTGAAAAAGTGATAATTGCAAACGGCGGTGTTTTTGAAAAGGAAGTCATAGTTGATAATGAGCATATAAAGAGGTTTTGGATAACTGTCTGAAAAATTCTAAAAGAGGTGAATTGGTATGAAATTTAAAAAAGTTATTGTCGCTGTATTGTTGCTTTCTGTTTTACTGGGCCTTTCAGCCACAGCGCAACAGGGGGAGCAAAGCGAAGAAGCCTCAATCGACCCGTCCACATGGGCGGCGGTTGACGGTCTCGGAAGAACTCTTTCTCTCAACGGTGAAACAGGGGACAAACGGCAGGAAAAATTTGTGGGTATGTTTTATTGGACATGGCATTATCCCTGGATAAACGACCACGTGCCGATTACCACGGGAAGCGTGCTTGACAAATATCCCGAAGCGGTGAATGATTGGAATCATTCTGCCTGGGGAGGAACATATGACGGCAGACCCCATTTCTGGGATGAGCCTCTTTACGGATTTTATAC